>JANNLP010000740.1:0-8904 GCA_031396905.1 Gemmataceae bacterium | reverse complement strand
GCAACATACGCCTGGAGATCGGCGAGCCTTCGGTCTCGCAATCCAAGCTCGACTTGTATGACCGCTTCCATCAGTTTCAGGTCGAAAACGTCGGCTGGCACGAACACGAGCCGAAGGATGCGGACGACTATTTCGAGTCGTTTGTCGATAATCCATTCCCGGCGGAGGAATGGTGCTACTACCGCGGCGACCAACTTGTCGGCGTCGGTTATGTGGACGTGGTGTCAACCGGCCTGTCGGCCATATACTTTTATCACGAACCGGATTTGCGCGACTTGGGGCTGGGCACCTGGAACGTGCTGAACGTGATCGCCGAGGCGAAACGCCGGCAGTTGCGGCACGTTTTCCTCGGTTACTTCGTGGCCGGATGCCGGTCGTCGGAGTACAAGGGGCGCTATCGGCCGGCCGAAGTGTATGATCTCGGCCGGGCCGCTTGGGTACCCTTCGATGGCCTGCACGACTTGGACTCGGTTCGTACAATGAAGATTGAATGAGGCGCAGCCGGGCGGCTGGTCGATTGTTTTTCCCGTCATCCGCCGCCGGTTAACGACTATCGAGGCGACAATTCCATGGCACAGGAAACCATCGTTGCAACGCGGAATCTCACCAAGGTATATCGGGACTTCTGGGGCCGCCGCAAGAAGACGGCCCTGCGTTCGCTGAACCTGGAGATTAAGCGCGGCGAGATTTTTGGCCTTCTCGGCCCGAACGGCTCCGGCAAGACCACGACTATCAAGCTCTTATTGGGATTGTTGTTCCCGACCGAAGGCCAGGCGGTCGTCTTTGACTCACCCGCCACGGATGTCGCCAAGAACGAACGCATCGGCTACCTGCCCGAGGAATCTTACTTGTACCGGTTCCTCAACGCCGAGGAGACGCTGGACTTCTACGGCCGCCTGTTCAAGATCGACCCGGAAGTGCGAAAGAAGCGAGCCGCCGAACTCATCGAAAAGGTCGGCCTCAACGCCGACAAACGCCGCATCCTCAAAGAATACTCCAAAGGCATGCGCCAGCGCATCGGCCTGGCCCAGGCGCTGATCAACGATCCCGAGTTTATCATTCTCGATGAGCCGACTTCGGGCCTCGACCCCATCGGCACCCGCTGGATGAAAGATCTGATCGTCGAGTTGCGCGACCAAGGCAAGACGATTCTGATGTGCAGCCATCGCCTCGAAGACGTGCAGGATGTATGCGACCGCATCGCCATCTTGTACAACGGCGAGCTTCAGGAACTCGGCTCAGTCAGCACGCTATTGCAAGACGCTCAACGCGTTGAATTGCGGGCCGGTTCCGTGCGTGTCTCGGATGAACTCAAGAATGAACTAGAGGCCGTCTTAATGCGGCACGGCGGCAAATTGGAATCGTTCGGCCATCCGACGACGACGCTCGAAGACCTGTTCTTACGCATCGTGGAAGAAAGCAAAGCACACCCAGGTCGCCGGTACCTCCCCGCGGCGGACGGCAAGGTGCCGGCTTCCAAATAACCCTCACGCGGTCATCAATCGATGTTTGATCCACTGTTCGCCATTCTGGAAATCGAGCGCGAGCCGCTGAAACTCGCGGAGTTGGCGTCGTACCTCAAGTCATGGGTGCAGGACGCCGGCGGCTTCGCCATTGCCGGGTTAGTGCTCTATGTTGTGTTTGCTTTCCGCAAGGCCGACTCAATCGGCGGCAGCGACCAAACGCAAGCGAAGACGATGCCAGCGGTGTTGATGTTGTTCGTGTTATCGCTGGCGGCATTCGTCGGGGCGGGCGTGTTTGCATCGTTGGAACCACCGACTCCCGTCGTCGATTCAGGTGGCGGCGGCGGCCCCGTGAAAAAGGTCGAGAAGATTCGCACGGCCGAGGGTGATTACAAGGACTACTGCCTCACGGCTGGCGGGGCATTGGCGATTCTTGGCATCGGGCTGCCATTCTTCGTGGACTTGTTGCGTGTCCGTGGCCGGCGCATCATGGCCATCGCCCGGCTGAGCTTCAAAGAAGCCGTGCGGCGGCGAATCCTTTGGGTATTTTTGGCTTTCCTCTTACTGTTCCTGTTCCCCTCCAAATGGTTCTTTGAGGTCAAGAAGGAAGATGAAGTTCGTCAAACTGTTGCGATCGTGGACTTCGCCATGAACGCGGTGTTCCTTGTATCGTTCAGCATGTTGGCGGCATTGGGCATACCGACCGATTTGAAAAACCAGACGATTCACACCGTCGTGACCAAACCGGTTCAGCGATTCGAAATTGTCCTCGGGCGTTTTCTCGGCTGCATGGGTTTGGCGACCATAGTGTTGATCGTGTTGCGCAGCTTGTCGTTGGTACTCATCCTGGCCGGCAACGTCTCGCCGGAAGCCAAGTTCGAGAGCTTTCAGGCCCGCGACCCGGTGTACGGTGAATTGCAGTATCGCAATCGGCGTGGACAATTCGAGGGTGATTCGGTGGGCCGTGAATGGGAATACCGAAGGTACATCGCAGGCGGCCAGGGTGTGAGCCATCGCGCCGTATTCATCTATCCCGAATTGCCGGCGAGCCTAGCCGCGGCCGAATCAGTGCCCGTCGAATTTGCCTTCGATATCTTCCGCACGACAAAGGGCGAAGAAGGCAAAGGCGTGCAAGTGTCGCTCTTTTTCGTCACGCCGGACTGGACGGAAGACCCGATCAAGGAAGCTCCGGATATTAAGAAGAAGGACTACGACGACGAGCTGCGCCGTCTGGGTCTCAATCCCAATCGCAACCCGGCACCGGGCGATCCCGAGTGGAAGAAGTGGAATGAATTGGCCGAGAAGTTTGGCTACTTCGAGTTGAAGGGTCGCGAAATCGCCGACTACCACACCATTGCGATCAACGTGCCCGGCGGCTTGTTCAAGTACGCCATTAATGCCAAGCCTCATGCCAGCTTGCCGAAGTTGGAGGTGCGAGTGAAATGCGAGAGCCGCACGCAGTTTCTTGGTGTCGCCAAGCGTGACTTATACCTGGTGGCCGGCAACAGCCCGTTCTGGTGGAACTTCTATAAGGGGGCATTCGGCCTTTGGATGACAACCTGCTTGACCGTGGGTTTGGCAGTGACGCTGAGTACATATCTCACTGGCATTGTCAGTTGGTTGACCAGCATGGGCATCGTGCTCTTGGGTTCGTTCCGCCCGTTCATTCGCGAAGTTGCCGAAGGCAACGTGGTGGGCGGCGGGCCATCCGAGGCAGCGATGCGTCTCGTGACAAACAGCAATCTCATTTCGCCGTTGGACAATACGCCCGGCGCTCAAGTTGCGCAAACTTTCGATGTCGGCGCGCAATGGCTCTATCGTCGCATCATTAATCTCATTCCCGATGTCAGCGGCTTCGATTGGAGCAACTATGTCGCCGAAGGCTTTAACATCCCCGGCGTCGAGTTGTTGTTGGCGTTTCTCGCTCTCGCGGGCTACCTGATGCCCTGGGCTGTACTGGCCTACTACCTGATGAAATCACGGGAAGTGGCCAACTACTAGCGCGACAGAGGATATGGTTATGGCAGCATCATCCAGTTCCACGACGCAGCGCAAAGTGGTATACGTGGCGCTCATCATCGCACTGTTGGCGGGCAACACGTTTTTCTGGCGCGGAGTCGCCTCACCGCTCACCGGCAACGAACCACCGGCTTGGACGGTATCCGCACAAGCGAAGAAACTCGAACTGACCGACTTATCCACCGGCGAAGCCGATCTCACAGGCAGTGCAGTGCGCATGCTGCTCAGCGGCTCACGCGGTTTGGCATTGGCAACGCTTTGGTATCAGTCCGATGAAATGAAGAAAAGGCACGAGTGGAACAAACTGGAATTGCTGGTCAACGCCATCCTCAAATTGCAGCCGCACTCCCCTGCCCCGTGGACCTACCAGAGTTGGAACATCGCGTACAACGTGTCTGTGGAATCGGACCGCGTCAAGGATAAGTACTTTTATATCGCCAAAGGCCTGCAGTTGATGGCCGACGGCATTCGCAAAAATCGCAATCAGCCCGATATGCGCTACATGTTGGGCTTTTACTACCAAAACAAGTTTGGCGTCAGCGACGAGAACAATTACCTGCGTTCACTGTTGCAACTCAGTTGCATCGATCCGCGCGAGCGTGATGCCGCCAAGTTGCGCAACAAGGACGAAATCGACTTTGATGCGTTTGAAAAGTTCGTCCGCACCAACCCAATGTTGGTCCGGCGCCTTAAAGACAAGCTCGACATGACGCCGAATCAGATCGTCGATTTCCTTGCTGCCAATCGCGTGATCCCGGGCCGCTATTATGATTCCGACGCGGATGGTAAGACCGGCGCAAAACCGGTAGATGTCACCCAATTTCCAACACTACCACTCGGTCCGCACCGAACCGCACCCAACGAGTTGACCGAAGAGTCAGAAATTCACGACGACACGTGGAGCTTTCACGTAGCCCGGGCATGGTTTAATTACGCACAAGACCCGCTGCCGCCGCCGGATGCGCAAATCGACTCCCATGACCGACTTACCTACGCAAGGGAAACTAATTCGCGAGTTCCGCGTGCCCCGGCCCTCGTGATTTATCGCCATTTGCCGGCCCGTGCCCAGTCATTTATCGCCGAGTACTACACCAAGGAAGGCTGGATCGACGACTCCGGCTGGGACGTGGATAAAGACCGCACAGGCTTGGATCGTTGGTTCCCCGCCGGTAAGGAACTCAAACCATTTGGTGCGGGCACGCAATGGAGCGAAACCGAGTGGATCAAGGCCTACCAACTGTGGGTGGAACATGGCCAGCAAAACGGCCTGATTTACGACCCCACGAAGATGGCACGCATGGAGGAACAGGCGAAACTATATCGTGAACGCTACAAGATACCTGACGATGATTTCGGCAAGGATATCCTGGATGAAGCAGTCGACGCGGAAATGAAGGATAGTTTTCGCGCTCATCGACTGTTGTTCTTCTATCGGTCCAACCGCTCGATGAGCAACTTCGATCATCACCTGTTCCGGGCTGAAGCCGAGAAAGACCGCGAGACGATCCTGGCTCGCCGTCTGTTCCACGATGCCAATCAACTCAAGAAAGACTCCGAGCCAGAGCGTGCGATGGCCGCATACGAACAAGGCTTCGAACAGTGGAAAAAAGTTCTTGTCAAATATCCGAAGTTGCGTGACGAATCCTCGCTGACGACGGTGCAGGAAGATGTCTACGACTATCAGATTACGTATATGGACCTGGTTTCACTGTATCGTGGGTTGGCGCTACGACCCGTGCTGGTCGCGGCCGATTTGTTGGCCCAGGGGTCGATGGGTATGCCGGTAACAACTTCAGTGGCAACGATTTGGTCGCTACCCCCTGCACTCAAGCCACTACCACTGCCACTCAACGGGCCTCTGGATCAATTGGACCCGCTTGGCCGGCCATGGGTAGACGCAGGCGTTGCCGATTCCGCCCGTACCCGCAGGGGTCTGGGCGAACCGGAACAGCCGCCACCCACAACTGAAGGCACGCCACCGCAACCACCAGCGCAGTAGGCGACGTTGGAAGTGGACATTACTTGCATTTCGTGAAGTTCATTTTGGTGCCATCGGAATCCGTGAGGGTTAATCGATCGTCAACGATGACGGCCTTTTCGACATGAGTTTTTGAGCCATTTAACATTTCGTCCAAGTGGAAAGTGATTCGATCGCCCATACCCAGCGAATATTTACCCGTCATCGTTCGCGGGCCTGCCTTGAAGATCAGCGTGCCATTGTTGCGAAACGACAGCTTCAACATGCCGCCGGGAACGCCAATGCCTTTTACCTTCGCCGACTGAGATATCCATTCACTGCCTTCGATCTTGCCTTTATTGTTTGACTCACAGCCTGCCACGGTAAAGATCAGAAACAGGGCTGAGCAACAGATAATTCCGGTTCGACGCATGACTGTCTCCATCGCCGACAACGAAGCCCACATGGCACTCTTCCCCAAACGTAGTACACTTTTTCCCGCTCGAATGACTCAACAAGACGGTCACGCCATACCTCGAACTTGACCGACACACTTGAGCGAACGACAGGATTGTCGCCATCGACTTGAGCCAATTTCGACGTGTACTTTCGAATGGCATTAAGCTGCGTTGACCTCGCCGATTGCTCCTGATTAAGCAGGAGGGGCGGTTAGGGCCGACGTGCGGATTCGCGCGGTTTTGTGATGTGGCGGTATTTTCGTTGCCGATGATGTGGGCATGACAATCCAACGCCCCGGAATAACCGGATGAACCCGCCGCGTCATTTTCACAAGTGACTTGGTCATTGGGCCGGACCGGACGATGGCTGTGGACCCGAGGGGGGCGGGTGGTCCCAGCAGTTTGAATTACTGGGCGCGTCCTGTGCCGGATGCCGTGCGACGTCAGTCGCATTGGCAACCGCCCCGGCAAGTGGACCTGCGACAGCCTGAGGAGCGTACGATGAAACAACGATTGCTCGCCTCGGTCGCCGCGCTGGCCGCCAGCGCCGGCCTAGCATGGGGGCAAACCGGGTCCAACATATCCGCGACGGTGGACCCCGCGGCCATACCGATTCCGGGCGTACTCCCACCCGGCGGTGTTGTCCCGGTCATCGGGCAAGAAGCGCTATATTACCAGGGTGGCCCACCCGCCGACGGCTCAGACGGTATGCCACACAATGGGATACTCAGAGGCTGCCCGGATGGCTGCGAGCGCGGCTGGGGCGGCTTCCATGGCTGCGGCAGCAAGTTCTTCCAGTGCGGCGATGGATCCAAACAAGTTCACAAAGCCGCCGGCGGACCCGACTGTTTCTATTACGACATCGAACTGTTGTACATGTACTTCCGAACGATGCCGATCGCCGCACCGCTGTTGACGGTCGGGCCGATTGGTTCGGCGGCTCGTCCCGGCGTCGATGACGGCACCCGCGTTCTCTTTGGCGACAAGAATGTCGATCACGGGCCGCATGCCACCTTGCGACAGACCATTGGCTTCTGGGGGCCTGGTCGTTGCCACGGCTTTGAAGCGATCGCGTTTCTCACCGAACAACGTGCTGAAGTGGACCGCTTTGATGGTCCGATTACCGGCCGCAATACGCTGGCTCGGCCAAACATCAACGTGTTGACCGGTGTACCTGACTCAATCCTGATTTCATCGCCGCCGAACTTTGGCGGGTCAGCCGGCGTGTACACCAACAGCCGGGCCGGTGGTGCAGAAATGAACTTCCTCCGCAGTTGGGCCTACTATGACAAGTTCAAGTTCAACACACTGGCCGGCTTCAGATGGTTCACGCTCAATGAACAGATTCGCGTCGATAGCAACTCGGTGCTGACCGACCAGAATCCAGCCGATCCGCCGGTGCGTGATATCACCGACCAGTTCACCACCCGCAACAACTTCTACGGCTTGCAGGTCGGCTTCCAGACGGAATTCCGGCACAACCGCTGGTTCGTGGACGCCAATGCGAAAGTCGCGGCCGGCTTCACCCATGAGAAACTGAACATTGCCGGTGCCACCCGGTTTGTCGATGCCGGCATTGAACGCATTGTGCCATTCGGAGCCTTCGCACTCGAACCGAACTCCGGTAATTTCTCAAGCCGCGAGTTCGCCTACGTGCCCGAAGGCAACTTTAAGATCGGCTATCAATGGACACAGCGCTTGAGCACCTACATCGGTTACGACATCCTGTACATCAGTAAGGTCGTGCGTCCGGGTGATCAAGTCAACCCGGTGATCAACCCAACGTTGTTGCCGATCGCACAAGTGTTCAACCCGCAGTTCCCGTTCGGTCCGCCGCAACCGTCGCTGCTCTTTGATAAGAGCGACTTCTTTCTGCACGGCTTCCAGTTCGGCATGAGCTTCCGGTATTAAGGCTAAGCCGGGACGTCGTCGAAGCCCCCTTCGCCCCGCCCGCACCACCCCGTAGCCGGATCGGCCTCCCCCCGCCGATTCCGCGCCGCGGGGTGGTTTTTTTGCATTCTCGATCACTTCGCTGCAATCGGCGCGATCCGTCACATTCGCACGCCAAGACCCGGCCGCAGGGTGAACCTGGTCGATACCCTTTCCCTGGCCGGAAAAATTGGTTAGCATAGATTCCTATACTGTGCATCTAATAGCGCCACTCGCACCATCGGGGGCTTTGTCATGTCCATTCGGTTGAATTCTTGTGTCAACAAACGGCGTTGGTCCAGTTCAAATAACATTGCCGGGCGGCTGCAATTCCAATTGTTGGAGCCTCGGGTAACGCCAACGACCGACATCATTCTCGATTTTGATGGCGGCACACTACAAAACGGACAGGGTTATGGCATTCCCGGGGGATTCAATTTTACAAACCTTCAACCATTCACGGCGATAGGGACCACTGGCCCCGGCGGGCAAACCAATCGTACTGAACAGATTTATCAAATCATCGCCGGAGTGCGGCAAGACTTCGCCGATTTCGATGTCAACGTGATTTGGGACGACCGCGGCGTAACGTCGCCATTTTACAACGCCACAGACACGGTAGCCATCGTCACCGGGTCGGAAGATATTGACGCGGGGTTTTTCGGATTGTTTGGGATCGCGTCCAGCGTGGATTTGAACCAATCCAAACGAGACACTTGTTTTACGTTTGAACCGGGGCATCAGGATCCGTTCGCAGTCGATCCCCTCGACGGCTCCCATATTCTTCGCGAGTTGATTACGACCATCAGCCACGAGATTGGCCATACAATCGGCCAATCGCACACTGATGACCCCGACCCCGAACAACGGCAATTGATGGGAAATGGGTCTGTGCCGTTCAGCCAGGAAATCGATAGTTGGTTCACGCCAACGCCGCTCAATCACTCTTCGCCGGAAACCGGCGTCATCTACGCGGAACGCGACCGTTGTTTCCAAAACTTGGGCAAAGCCGGTGGGGGAAAGACACTGACCGCCAACGAACTTCACTCCAGCCAGGCACTACTCATGGATACGCCGG
>JANNLP010000703.1:0-3657 GCA_031396905.1 Gemmataceae bacterium | reverse complement strand
ATCCGCCAGCAAACCGGTGGCGCCACGGTTGCCGCGCGATTGGCACCGACGGATGCGGCGGCGTTGCGTCCCGAATTCGATCAGTTCATCAAGAGCGTGCAAATCGGCAACGCTGCTCCGGCCGGTGTGGTGCCGTTGCCGGGCAAATGAACGCAGCTATTCCCGAGACACATCCCTGCTACAATTGCTCAATCACAGAGCAACTCCGCAGAGAGGATCCGCGATATGAAGTGGGAAGGCCGCGAAGAGAGTCAGAACGTCGAAGATCGACGGGGCATGGGGATGAAAGGCGGCGTCGCGCTCGGCGGCGGCGGGCTTGTGATCGCGCTCATCGCCATGTTTCTCGGCGTGGACCCGCAACAATTAGCCGATATCGTTGGTCAGCCTGCCGGCCCCGCTGAACACGGTGAGCAGCGAGCGATCGACCCGGCCGAGGAAAGGTTGGCAAAGTTCGCGAGAGTCATCTTCCGCGACACGGAGATCATTTGGGATGAGCAGTTCAAGAGGATTGGTCAAAAGTATCGCCAACCAACGTTAGGTCTCTTTTCCGGCCACGTGAGTACCGCTTGCGGCAGCGCCAATGCAGCCGTGGGTCCGTTTTATTGCCCCGGCGACGATCACGTGTTTATCGATCTGTCGTTTTTCAGGCAGCTGGAAGTGGAACTGAAATCACCCGGAGAGTTTGCCAAGGCCTATGTCCTTGCTCACGAGGTCGGCCATCATGTGCAAAAATTGCTTGGCTTTTCCGCTCGCGTCGATGAGGTACGCCGGCGTGGGGATAAAGTGGAAGGCAATCGCGCTTCAGTGCGGCTGGAACTGCAGGCGGACTTTCTTGCCGGCGTCTGGGCACACCACGCCCAGAAGAAGTTCAATTTCCTGGAACGCGGCGACGTCGAGTCCGCCATGCACGCCGCCCAGCAAATCGGCGACGACAAGTTGCAGAAACAGAGCCGCGGCTACGTTGTTCCGGACTCGTTCACCCACGGCACCTCAGCTCAACGCGCCCGCTGGTTCAAACGCGGCCTCGAACGTGGCGACCTGTCGGAATGCAAACTGCTTTTCGAATTGAGATATGACGATCTATGATCTGAGCGTCACTACCGTGCCAGTTAAAACATTGAGGCGTCGGCCCGACGTGTTTCCACGTCCAGCCGACGCCTCGGTGTTTTTGTTTCAGCAGAACGTTACCAAGTCCACAACAGTCCAGCGCTGATGCCCTGTGCCCAGAAGTCGGTCTCTTTGAAGACGACGGACGGACGGGCCGGGCCTTGCGGTACAGCCAAACCGGTCACTGGATCGGTGTGGCCGGCCGCACCCGTCTGCGGGAAGTACGGGATGCCGTTGACATTCACGGTTCGATCGACCTGGTCGCCGACTCGCAGCACGTTGCTCCAGTAAAGGAAGTTGTAACCGACGCTAAACTTGAAGTGCTGCGTCAACTGGTAGCCGACGCCGAAGTTGACCTCGGGCACCACCGTGAACTTATCCTGGCTGAACGAGCCGATGTTACTCGGCCGGGCCAGCAGGCCACCGGCAAACGGGAAGCGCTGGCCATTCGGGTAGATGATGTCCTGGTTGCCAGCGATTTCCAGGGTCTGATGCGTGTTGCCGAGCGACACTTTGGCGCCCATGTCGAGGCTGAACCGCCCGCGTTGATACGTGCTGTTCAGGCCGATCATGCCGCCGTAGAAGTCATTGTCCACGCGGAATCTGTCGGTGATGATGTTCGACAGGCCAAGCGGAATCGGGGCGTTGTTCAGATTCGGCGCGACGACGTTGTTGGCGATGACCGTTGATCGTTCGACGATGTTCAGGTCTTCATCGAAGTTCAGGTAGCGGAATCCAATCATGCCATCGACGTTGAGGCGACAGCCGCACCATACCTTGCGCCGCCAATCGGCGTGTGCACCATAGAAGCTGCTATTGCTCGTGATGTCGATGGAGCCTGCCAGCAATCCAGGCTGGGCGAAGTTATCCACGCCTTCACGAGGGATATTGGCAACCACGAATGGCCGCGACAGCGTGGGGAACTGCGTGTTGTCGGCATGGAACGTCGTGGTGCGGTCGCCCACGAAGAAGCCGCCAAACTCGATGGCCCACGGCTTGTTCTGGCCGAACCAGCGGCCGATCTCGAACTTGCCGCCGTTGCGGCCCTGGTTATCCAGCGGTGCGCCGCCGAACAGCACCTGCGTGTTCGGATCAATGGCACGATTGAGGTTGCCGGATTCGATCACGGCGGTGCTCTGAGGGGAGCCCGTGGTGACGAGCGGCGGCAAGCCAGAGTCGCGCAACCACCAGTAAATGTAATCACCGGAGACGTACCAGCGGTGATTGTTCGGGCCACAACAGCTATTGAAAAAACCACCAGTCGCGGGTGCGACGCCGTAATCCGGCGACCCAGTTGCGCACCCGGTGCAGGGAGCGCTTGGCCCGGCAACAATTGCACCCGTCATCGGTCCCGTCATTGGGCCAGACATCGGCATACCAAAAGGCACGGCCGTGGTCGGCGGATTCGTTTGGTTGGGGTACGGCAGAATTTGTGTGGCCGGTTCCGGCGTCACTGGTGTGGGAACGACGGCCGCTGGCGGTGGGGCCGCGGGCTTGTCACCCATCTGCGCTCGCACCTTTACCAGTGGAGCCGCCACCGGTCTACCGAGCGAAGCGGCCGGCGCTGAGCCGCTTACCGCAATCACTTCCCGATGGTCCCGAGCCGACGCCGTGAGCGCCGTCAGTCCCAGGGTTACTCCTACGCCACTCCATAGCAGTCGCCGCATTGTCAGGGCCCTCCGGGCGCCGCGATCGGTAACGATCCGTCATCGCACCGGACATTGCCCGGCACCTCCTCATTCGGCCTCTGACGAAAAAAGCGGAGAATCGAAACATTGATTTGGTTCAGGTAAGCCGAGGCCGCCACCGCAGCACCGCCCGGACTGGCAGCACTCGTTTCGATGGCAGCACCGTGCCGACAGGCAGCATCCGTGGGACAGGCAGCACTGCCTTTGGCGGCAACATCGGAAAAACTGGCACGCGGCCGGAATTAGTTGAAGGGGAGGTGTCCGCCGGCCGATGGATGGTCCTGCAAGCATAGGCAAACTGCGGGAGCCGGCGAAGGCCGCGACCCGGCACAAGACCAGAACCGTGACGTCACCGGAACAAACCGGTTCGCACGAAGGAGTTAGCAATGGTCCGTGGCAAGATGTCACTCGCTGGAGTCGTCGTGTTGGCCGGCCTGGCGATCACAGGAAGCGCTCAAGCTGCCTTTCCGCCGCTGCGGATCGTACCGCCAGCCGTACAAGGAACCAGTGAAGTCGATCCACCAATAGTCGTCCCGCCAGTGGTGGTATGCCCACCAGTTGCCCAAGCCTCGCCGGAACCAGGCACTTTAGCGCTAGCCGCAATTGGTGTCGGTAGCTTCGCCGCCTGGAAGCGACGCCGCAGCAACAAAGTGGCGTAATCGAGTTTTGGACAATGTAATTACGGTGAGCGCGGATAAATTCGCGCTCACCGGCCTGGTCACTTCTTATACATCGGCGGGACTTCGCCGACCAATTGATTTGCATGTAGAAGCGACTCCGGTGTGCCGGCGTCGGTCCAGTAGCCGGTAAAGGCCGTGTAGCCAAGCCTGCCTTCACGCAGGTAGTAGTTGTTTACGTCAGT
>JANNLP010000681.1:0-3130 GCA_031396905.1 Gemmataceae bacterium | reverse complement strand
TCGGTGTATTTGCCGCCCGGAGTCAAGTAGAGCTTTCGTTCGGCCTCATCGGCCACCTTCGTAGGCATGCCGTGATCTTCTGCGGTGTCGGGCACTGACTTGAACGCGACGCGAAACCGCTCGCCTTTGATGGAAACGCTCGGGATCGTGATTTCCAGCTTCTTACCCACAAGATCTTTGGGTAGGTCCCCGAGGAAAAGACTCGTCATGTTCGGTTTGTCGCCGGGCTGAGGCTCCGGACGCAGAGCAAAAGGGATGGCTTCCGCGTCACCCTCAACTTTCGCGTAACCGGTCAATGGTTGGGCCTCGATTTCCTGCACCTTGGTTTCGTCGTTACCGAGCATGTACAGTCGAAGCACTCCGCCCTTGGCGAAGACAGCTTCGGCGTGGTAGTTGTCCTGACCGATTTCGACGATGATGCCGCCGTGGGCGCTCGGCTTATGTCCATGCTTGTCGTCGGCCGCTCCCTTGGTCGTCGCATTCGGTGTTGCGGTTGCCTCGGGACCGGTTGGATTGTTCCGTGAGCATCCAACCGCTCCGATTAGCGGCGCCGCAAAAAGTAAGCTGATTATTCCTATCCGATTGCACTTCATGACACATCCTCCTGAGAAAGAACACAAGATTCCTTGTGTTGCTAGACGCTTCGCGCCGTACCTCGGTCAGGGGCCAAGCCCCGATCGTTCGGGCAATGCACATCGCGATTGAGATTCACGGAGTCAAGCGTACGTGCCATGACGGCGTGAAACGCAAAAGTCTAGTGCGGGTATGATTGTTTTTGAGAGGACAGTGATTGCAAAGCTCGATGCGGCTCTGGATCACTGGCAAAAGAGTGAGAGCTAACACCGCAAGCAGTGAAACGTGTTCAGCAACACGTCCGTTGTTAGAAAGGGGACAAGTGATTGCTCTTGGTCCGACCGATGAATCAGCAAAGAGCTGATAAATGTGAATTGTGGCGAGAGAAAGTCGGCCAATTCGGACGCACCGCCGCGAGCCGTTTCTCCGATCCGCATTAATTCCATTCCAGACGATGCTGGTCGAACGCTGTCTTTCGATCGCTTACACGGGCAATTGTGAGGCGGGCACGGTTGGTCCATTCGACCATTAGAGGCACTGGCTTGATGCACGCCTGAATCGGCAACACTTGAACTGCCGCAACACGACTTGCGCTGTTTCGGCAACATCGCCTTACACGAACACTTCGACGTTTGCTCGCCTTGGCCAATACCGGCCTGGAGTGTGCAGCAACAAATACCCGGCCCCAGAAGGCTGTAAACGAAGAACCAGATCGTTAACAAAACGCGACTCATCGCCAATATTATATACCGCTAGTTGATTTGAGGGAACAGCAACTCATAAAGTCAGAGTTTGGTCGTGATCGTCTTCGTAGGCTATTTGAGCCAATTTGGGCATCAATGCGCCACAAAGAGAAGGTGCGACCGAAAGCAAATTGGCCCGTGAAAGGTGAACTCTCACGGGCCACACCAATCAAATTGGCTTACTTAACTTGGCAGCATGAATTGCAACAAGCGTTGCAGTCAGCGCACATCGGACAGTTACCGCTGGCGCATCCAGGGCATGCTCCGCATCCTTGTTCGATGCAGATTGGGCAGCAGTCGCACCCGCCTTGGCGAGCCGCCTTCGCGGTTCCGCCCAAAGCGTAGATTGAAACGCCGAGGACGGCGATGGCAGAAAACAGAATAGCTCGAACCATGATTACAGCTCCTTTGAACGTGTAAGAATCACCTCAATGATGCACCATGCACCACTGACTTCAGACGAGTTATGCCAGATGGGAGCGTCATCAACACAGCAAATAGCAGCGCAAACTGAGACGTGTTTTCATGTCTAAACATCTAGGGCTTTTGCTTGGAAAAGGGGTCAAAAGGACATGCATTTCGAGCTGAATCGGAGACCGCTCAGCGATGGAATCAATTGAGGAGTCCGGCTGATCAAGTGACGGCTTTGTTTCGATCAGCGCCGCTACCGGCCGGTTCATGAAACAATTAACACACTTCGACTGATTTTGAGGAAGTGGTACGGGTTTACGAGGGCAGCAATCGCAGCAACATGAGCCGGCTTCAATTGTCAGACAACACGTCGCGACAAAAGTAGCTCCAAACACCCGGCAACAGCACAACCACGGCCCGGCAATGTTCGTGAAAACAAGCGTCAGAGTTAGAATTGCTCGGAACATCTGTCGTCATAGTAGTCTAGGGACGAGTTTTGGCCAAGATGAAAAGGCCCTGAATCGTTCTAACTCTGCGGAGTATACGTCGCTGGCGATCGGGTCACGTTTGGTGTTGCTCATGGTGGCTTGCCGTCCAAGCGTGGAACTCGACCGGCCACAGGTTGCCTGGACCGGTCGTTTCTTTGTTCGAGCCGAACTATCACTCCTTGAACTCGCCCTGCGACGGCTTGCCCTCAATCTCACCGAGTACGGTGCCATCGAAGTCGGCGACGTTTCCGAGGCCGGGGTCTGTGCCGACGAATTTCGTGGACTTTCCGTCCTTCTCGTCCTTCGGCAGCATCTTGATCGTCATGGGCGCGACGACTTTGCCATCTTTGGTCTTCGTTTCCTTCGTCGTCAGTGTCAGTTCCTTGCAAACGACAGGCGTGGCCGTCTTCTCGTCGGCGCCCAGGACGATGATCGTGCATTCCTTTTTGTCGTGATCGACGGTGAACTCCGCGTGGTGCTTGCCGAGGTCGAAGGTCACGCCGCCGTTAGGGCCTTTGCCGTGGGCGTGCACGGCCTCCTTCTTGCCGCTGTCTTTTTTGCCGTCAACTTTCGGAGTCTTGGTCGGTTCTCCGCAGCCCGTGAACGCAATGGCAGCGGCGAATAGCGCGGCGGCCAGGGTTTTTGCAGTGGTCATCGAATCGGTCCTTTCAGAATGGAACAAGGGTCGAACGTTCTTATCCCTCACGCCGACCGCAATTGGTCGGCTTCAGAATGCACATCACGGGCCAGCCGTTCTGCATCGCGTCCCGAGAATCTCCAGAACAGGCCGGGGTGAATCAAGAACTCGCAAAACGTGGACGTGATGAGTCCGCCCAGGATCACTGTCGCCACCGGATAGAGGATTTCCAAGCCTGGTTTGCGACCGCCCACAACGAGTGGGATCAGGGCGATGCC
>JANNLP010000669.1:0-13086 GCA_031396905.1 Gemmataceae bacterium | reverse complement strand
GCGATGTGGATTGCTTATTGGCCATCGGTGTGCGCATCAGCGAAGTGACAACGGGATACTATACCAAACCCCGGCCCAAGCGCATGATTAACGTGGACGCCAACTCGTGCAATCTTGGCCGAGTGCTGCCGGCCGATGTGTGCGTCGCTGCCGACGCCGGCATGTTCTTGGATCGCGTACTCAGTTGCGCCGACCGTGTGCGTCGCCCTGCCGACGCCAAACTGCGAGCGCATATCCACAAATGGAAGTGCGCTGATCGCGAAGCGGCCGGCAAAAACTACGGCAAGTGCGGCCTCGACCCGATGCTATTGGTGCTGTCGTTGCGTCGCAATCTTGGCGACGATGCGCTCTTGTTTGTTGACGTGAGCCTCGCCGAGCATTTGGCGGCCGAAGCCTACACGACCTGCCGGCCGCGAAGTTACTTTTGCCCGACCGACAATCAGTCGATGGGTTGGTCGATCCCTGCCGCGATTGGGGCGCAAGTCGCACATCCCGGCCAATGTGTGGTGACGTTGACAGGTGATGGTTGTTTCCTCATGTCCGCGATCGAGACATCCACGGCCGCCCGGGCCGGGTTGCCCGTGAAGTTCTTCGTGCTGGACAATCAATCGTATCACTACATGCAGGAACTACAGCAGCCAGCGTACCTGCGCACCACGGCAACGATACTCGCCAATCTCAACTACTCGGCACTAGCTCAGGGCCTGGGTCTGGGCTATCAGGAAATCCACAGTTGCGTCGGTCTTGACGAAGCCGTGCGTGGTGCCTTATGTCAGCCGGGTCCGGTGCTGGTGCGCGTCGTCGTCACCGATTACGGCGACCGCCCCATCCGCTGGATTGAAGCCGTGCGCAAGAAGTTCACGAAGGAACTGACGCTGGATCAAAAGGCACGATTCCTGGCCCGTGTCACCAGCCGCAGTATGAGCCTTCGACAGAAGGTCAATGATTGATCATGTCAAACTTGGATGAGTAGCATTACCCGTCGCTTCCGCCAATTGCATCGCGCCAAGCCAGCGCGGCACACGCACCGTGAACGTGCTGCCGCGGCCGGGTTCGCTGTCGAGTTCAACGTCGCCGCCCAGCAACTTGGCCAACTCACGGACGATGGATAATCCCAGGCCCGTACCTTCGTGTTCACGGGTCAGCGGATTGGCGCCCTGTCGGAACTTGTCGAACACCGCGTCGCGCTCCGCTGCTGCAATGCCAACGCCATTGTCGCTGACAATCATCACAAGTTCGTCGCCATCAATGTCGGCTTCGACAACCACATTGCCGCCTTCGGGCGTGAACTTGACTGCGTTCGACAAAAGGTTCGAGAGAATCTGCTGTAGTTTGCCCTGATCTTGCCGGACGTGCGGCAAGTCGGCCGGCACCCGGTTCTGCAGATCCAGTTGCTTGTTTTCCGCCAGCGGGCGAATGGCCGTGGTCGCCCGCTCCACGAACTCGGCCAGGTCAAACTCGGTCGGCTTCACCTCCATCTTGCCCGCTTCAATCTTGGCAAGTTCGAGAATGTCGTTGATCAACGCCAGCAAGTTCGCACCCGAGCCGCGGATGTTCGTGGCCCAGCGTTGTTGTTTTTCCGTGAGGTTGTCGCCCTGATGCAGCAAGTCAGAGAATCCGAGAATGCTGTGCAACGGCGTCCGCAATTCATGACTCATCGTTGCTAGGAATTCGCCTTTGAGCTTGTTGGATTCAAACAACGAAAGGTTCGCCCGCGCCAGTTCATCCACTTTGCGATCCAAGACCTGTTTGTTCTCGTTCAACTCCTCCTGCTTCGTCAGCAAGTTGCGGATCATGCGGTTGAATGCAAAGCTCAAGTCTTCGAACTCATCGCCCGTTTGGATTTCGCTGCGGACATTGAAATAACCATTGGCGATGGCGTCGCTCACTTCCTTCAAGTGCTTGACGGGTTTGACGACGACGTAGCGCACGATGAGATAGCTACCGGCCATAACCAATAGCGATGTCACCAGTGCGTTTGAAATCAGAATCGCCCGGCTCAGGTTCACGCCTTCTTCAATCGACTTGCTGTCCAGCTCAATTCGAATGGCACCGTAAAACATGTCCGGCTGCATCTCCTTGTGACAGGCGACGCATTTGCTCGTCATCCGAATGGACGCATAGTAGTAGAACTTGCCGGCGCTCGCGCGATCCTGCTCGAAAATATCGGAGTTGTCTCGGAGGCGAGCAAAACACTCACCGTCATCCGGGTCCTGCTTATCGCCGCGTTCCTTGGGATGCAGCTTGTACAATCGAAACTGATATTTGGCCAAGGCGTCGACGTACTTCACGTCGGACGTTCCGCCAGCCTTGGCGTGAAACTGGTCGGGAAACTCGGCAATCGCTTCCGCGGCCTTCGGATTGTCTTTCACCATGTGAAAGTGATACAGAATCTGCGTCGTCAACATGCGGCCGGAAAGTTTTGTCGCCTCGTATGCGAGATCAACATTCGTGCGGGCATACCACAGGAAACTCGCGGAGATCAGCAGCAGCGTCACCGCACCCAACAGGAAGCGGCTCTTGCGCTCCAGGCTGCTTTCGCCGAGCAGGCGTTTGAACCCCTTGTACGACATTCATTCGTTGTCCGGCATGGCTGACAATTGTCAATCCGTCCGCTGGCATTGCGGACAATAATGCGACGACCGGCCGGCAAGCCGCACCCGCTCGATAGCAACCCGGCAACGACGACAGGGCTCACCCGTGCGCCCATAGGCCTTGAACTCATTCTGATAGCCGCCGCGCTCGCCTGTGCCATCCAAATAATTGCGGATACTTGACCCACGCCTTTCAATGGCGTGGGTCAACACCTTTTCCACCGACTTCCGCAATGCGGTGGATTGTGTCGCCGTCAATCGATGCGTCAGCGCCGCCGGGTGAACGCGGGCTGCATACAGAGATTCGTCAGCATAGATGTTGCCAACGCCGGCGATCACGCTTTGATCCAGCAACAGCGCTTTGATCGGCCTCTTGCTCCCCGACAATGCGGCTCGCCAATAGCTCGGGTCCAACCCAAACGGTTCCGGTCCCAGACGTGCATCAAGATAAACGTTCAACTCTTTCAACGTCGGGAAATGCTGAAAGCTGCCAAAGCGCCGCTCATCGCGAAAACGCATTCGATGCTCATCGCCAAGATCAAAGATCAGGTGCGTATGTGGGCAGCGTTTGTTATCGCCGGCCTCCACGGTGAGTTGCCCGGTCATGCCCAGGTGACCAAGCAGCGCCCCGGTGTCCAATTCAATGATGATCCACTTGCCCCGCCGGTTGACGCTGGCGATGCGTTGATTCACCACAGCACGTGTCCACACACCGATCCACGGTACGCGCAGCTTCTTGCGGCCAACGCGAACACCGAGAATCGTCCGCCCGGTCAGTCCCGGCCGCAGCGATCGCACCACGGTTTCCACTTCCGGCAACTCGGGCATACATTCCTCCTACTGCTGAGTGTAGGCCCGCCGCCCGGACAACGGTACAATCCTCCGCATGAAGTACGTCATCGTGATTCCCGACGGCGCCGCTGACGATCCATGCCCGGCACTAGGCGGCCTCACACCGCTGCAAGCCGCGCGGCTGCCGAATATGGATCGCATCGCCCGCACTGGCATCTGCGGCTTGACCAACAACGTGCCGCCGACGCTCACACCTGCCAGCGATGTTGCAACGCTGAGTCTGTTCGGCTACGACCCGCTGGAGGTGTACACCGGCAGGGCACCACTGGAGGCCGCTGCATTGGGCGTGACGCTCGGCCCAAACGATTGGGCAATTCGCTGCAACACCGTTCACATCGCCGACGGTTGCATGCGCGACTTCACGGCAGGGCACATCACCAGCGAAGAAGCCCGGCAACTGATCGACGCGCTCCGCGATTCGTTACCACGAGCGCCGCTCGGCAATTTAGCCAAGCGCCTGGAACTCGTGTCCGGCGTCAGCTACCGCAACCTCCTCGTCTATCGAGGCGACGAGAAGCCCGTGCTCGGCGAGGATCTGAAATCACAACCGCCGCACGACATACCCGATCAACCTATCGCCAAGTACCTGCCGAGCGGCGCCGGGGCCAACTTGTTCCAAATCATCATGGATTGGAGCCGCGGCATCTTCGCCGACCATTCGGTGAATCAAGCTCGCCGTGCCGCCGGCAAACCGGACGCCACCCAGGTCTGGCTCTGGGGTCAGGGTCGCGCGCCGAAGATCACGAAGTTCGTCGAACGCTACGGCAAGCGCGGCGCGATCACCTCCAGCGTGGATTTGGTACGCGGCGTCGGTGCCCTGTTGGGATGGGATCGCCTCGAAGCGCCCGGCATCACGGATTATCTGGACAACGACTACACCGCGCAGGGGCAACTCGCGATTGCCCATCTCGATAAGTACGACCTGGTCTGCGTCCATGTCGAAGCACCGGACGAAGCATCGCATGAAGGATTGGCGGACGAAAAAGTCAAAGCGTTGGAACGCATCGATGCCGATATTGTCGGGCCGCTGGTGGATGCATTGCCGCAGTATGGAGATTGGCGCATCTTAGTCTCGCCGGACCATCGCACGCCGTTGACGACGCGGGCACACAGCTATGGTGCCGTGCCGTTTGCCGTTGCCGGCACCGGCATCGCGGCATCAGGAATCCCACATTACGACGAAGTGCATGCAGCGAAGGGCAGGGCCTTTGACCCCGGTTGGGAGCTCATGGATTGGTTGCTGACGAATTGAACCCGCCATACATGGGAATCTCGTACAAGTACGCCGCTGCACCCGGCTCCACGAAGCTGAGCTTGCGATCCCTGGCTTGATCCAATTGCCACAAAAACATCTTGCGATTGTCGTCGCGTTCGTGAGCAATGAAGGCCCACACGCGGCGGCCTTCCGGTACGGCACGCACGACATCGCCCACACTATTCCAATCATCGCGGCGGACTTGTCCGAGAATCTCGGCGTCAATTCCTAACTGCGTCGCGTAATACGCCCAAGGTTCCCGTGCCATGCCGCTGAGCAGCACGCCGTCGCCGGGCTGCATGTGTTTGGCAATGAAACTGATCGCCGCGCGGTGATTCTCCGGCGGTCGCGGCCGTACCAGTTGTTGAATCGTCGTCGCCGCAGGAGCCAATGCGACCGCACCACAAAGCACAAACAAGAACGACTTTCCCGTGGATCGCGGCATCACCTGAATGGTCGCAAATGCGGCTCCCAAGCCAAGATGCAAAATCGGCACAACAAACAACAAGAGCCGCCCGCCAAATGGATATCGTTGCAATAGCGCCGCGAGCATTGTCATCACTATGGGTGAAATCAAGCACGCGGCCACTACCGGTGCACGTCGCCACAGCCATAACCAACCCATGCCGAAGAGCAGCACGGCCGGCAACGCCGCCGAAACATCCGCGATCACCATGCCGCCAGGCCCCTCAAACATGTCCGTGACCGCCCGCACGTACCAGCCGACTTGTTCAACGTTTCGCGGGGGCAGCGGCGCAAAGTGTTCACTCCAATAGTTCAAGAGGTATTGATTCTTCGACAAGTCCCGCAAACAGACCACGTAGCAGGCGGCAAGACTGGCGAGCCATGCCAGCCCCACGCCGATCAAACCGCGGATTGCCGATTCAGCGCTGCGCCAGAAGGCGACGCTAAACAACACGAGTCCCAGTCCTGCCATCACAAACGCCGCTGGGTGTGAAAACCAGATCGCCGCGGCACCAGCAGTCGCAAGGTGCAAGTAATATCGACTGCTCCGGTCGCTTACGCTCCCGGCTCGCCTGAACACCAGCGCCTGCAAGATCAGTGTCGCCAACACATCGCTCGAATACTGTTTCAATTCGGATGAGTAATACACCAGCTTCGGCGATAATGCGAAGAGTGTCGTTGCAAACAAGGCGGCGTGCGCGGGCAGTATTCGCCGAGCGACAATCGGGAACAGCAGCATTGCGCCGATGCCTGACATTAACGGCACCACACGCAAAGCCATTTCGCTAGTTCCAAACATCGTCGCGGTCAACTTCACCAGCATCAGGAAGCCGACCGGTGCGCCCTGATCGTGATCCAGTGGCTTCCACAACTCCGCGAATGACCGGTTGGTGATGTTCAGCGCCAATAATATTTCATCGAGCCAAAACGAGCGGTCGAAGCGCCAGGACGCCAAACGAATCAAGATGCCAATGCCGACAACCGCGGATGTGAGCATGCCGACCGAAATGCGCACGCGAACCCGGCGCAGCCGCGTTAGCGTTTCAACAATCGTGACTGCGGGTCGCACCGCGGCCAAGCCGGCCATGAACGCCTCCATGCGTGCTAAACAAAACGGTTCGGCCGGTAAGGTAACACCATCCGGCTCAATCGGTCAATGCAATCGCCAAATCCCGTTCGCAACCCATTGACAGTGCCGGCCCGCTTTGCCAAATTGGTAAGGTTCCCGCACCCTGATTAACCCGCATTGTCTGGAACTTTTATGTCGTTTCGCCAGCCTCGTTTGCTTGCCCCGTTGGGCCGCCGCGACGTGCATCTCGAGGATCGGATCGCCCCTGCCCAGTTCCTGCCGGACCTGCAAGTCCTCGGCAGCTACCTGAACGGCTGGACCATTAACCCCACCACCTCGGGCGGCCGGGAGTTGCGCTTCGCCACCGCGCTCGCCAACGGTGGCCTGGGCGCGTTCGAGATCAACGCTACCACCACCATCATCACCAACCCCGACGGCAGCCAGTCGCAAGTCGTCAATCAGAAGATCTTCGACAGCAACGGCACGACCACGCTTCGCCAAGCGGGGACCGTGAGCTACCACGGCGAGCATGGCCACTTCCATTTCGACGACATGGCCCTCGCACAGATTCGCTTGCGGCCCGGCGGCACCGGCGTCGGCGCGGTCATCGCCAGCGGGCCGAAGGTGAGCTTTTGCCTGCTCGACTCCACACGCTTCAATCCATCGTTGCCGAACTCGCCGGCACTCGCGGCCTACCTCACCTGCACCGTGGGGACGCAGGGTATCTCCGTCGGTTGGAACGACATCTACGCCGCCGGCCTCGAAGGCCAGTCCATCGACATCACCGGCATTCCCAACGGCGACTACTGGCTCGAAGTGATTGCCGACCCGACCAACCGCATCGCGGAAACGGACGACACCAACAACACCACCCGCATCGCTATCACCATTACGTCGCAGCCGACTTATGGTTTCAGAATCCTCACGACTTCGCCGATTGGACCAAGCAGCGATCCTGTCTCGTTCGTCACGATGAAGTTCAATCAAGCCGTGAATGCCTCGACATTCACACCCAGCGACGTGACCTTTGGCGGTCCGAACGGCTTTATTCCCGCGACCTCCATCACGCAAGTCGATGCCGCGACCTATCGCATCAACTTTGCGCTGCAATCCACCGTCGGCACGTATCAGATGACCAGCGGGCCGGACATCGCCAACACCTCGGGCCAGAAACTCGATCAAAACAACAACGGCGTCGGCGGCGAAGTAGCCGACACGTTGGTAAACATCTTTACGATTCCCGCGCCGCGCGTGTCGACGACATCGCCCACCGGCGGCGTCACCGGCCCGGTCAGCACTGTCCGCATCACATATAGCAAACCGATCACGTCATCAACATTCACTGTTGCCGACATCGTCAGCTTCACCGGCCCCGGCGGCGTCAACCTGCTGAGCACTGTCACCAACATCACACCGGCTGCGACTGGAGGCTCAAGCGCAATCTTCGACGTGGTGTTCAATGCGGTGACCACGCCAGGCCTGTATCAAATGGTCTTCGCGCCAAATGTGGCCGACGCCATGGGACACACCGTCGATCAAAACGGCGACGGCTTTACCACAGCGGCCGACAACTATACAGCCGCGTTCGCCATTTCACCCAGCGGCCGCGTCGGACCCGACACGTTTGGTTACACGGGTGACAGCATCGCGCCGCCGGCCGCCACCATCGTCGGCCGCGCCGGCACTTTCGCGATTCACAACAACGCCGACGACGCGGCCACATTCGTCAATCTCGGCGCCAACTCGTTCAACTTCTACGGCATCAACTACGTTGGCAACGGCAAGATCTGGGTCAGCACCAACGGTCTGATCACCTTCGGCGCAGCTAACAACTCGCAAATCAACGACGACTTGGTCAACGCCAATCTCCCATCTATCGCCGTGCTATGGGACGACTGGTTGAAGGGTAGCGGTTCACCGCAAGTCCTCGGCCTGTTTGAAGACACCAATGCCGACGGCAAGCCCGATCGGCTCATCATTGAATGGAATCAGGTCAATCACATCGGCGCTCTAGCCGGCGGCACAGGCACCAGCTTCCAGGCCATCCTTGAACTCAACACCAATGGGCGGCCCGGCACCATCATCGCCAACTACCTCGACACCGATGCCAACAATTCCAATTGGAACCACGGTGCGAGTGCCACGGTCGGCATCTCGGCCGGCGTCAGTGGCCCTCACTTATTGGCATCGCAGAACGTCGCCGCCGGCACGATCATTCAAAGTGGCAAGGCCTTTGGCTTCACCGTTCCGCGCGTGCAGTCCATCGTCCGAATCGATCCGAATCCGAACAACACGGGCCAGGCCGAGTTTCTGGTCACCTTCTCCGAAGGTGTTACCGGGATCGATCCATCAGACTTTGTGATGACGACGACCGGAAACATTACCGGAGCCGTGGTCGATCACATCCACGCCACTGCCGACCCGCGTATGTGGGAAGTCCATGTCGATCACTATTCCGGTGCCGGCACCATTCGCCTCGATTTGATTGATAACGATTCGATTACATCGATGCTCGGCGCCAGGCTTGGTGGCGCGGGCCTGACCAACGGCGATTTCCGCGCCGGGGAAGCCTACACCATCGGCCAGCCGCCACCGACCGTGCAAGCCGTCAGCATCGGCGACGGTTCAGCCCAGCGATCCATGGTCCGGCAAGTCGTCGTGGTGTTTTCCGCGCCCGTGACATTTGCCGGTGCCCCGGCCAATGCGTTTCAACTCGTCGGCCCCACTGGAGCCATCACCGTCAATGTTGATCATTCGTTGAGTACTGCACTTCAAACAATTGCCAAACTCACGTTCACCGGCATCGGTACGGAATCGGGTTCGCTGCTCGATGGCCGCTATCAACTCACGATGCTGAGTTCCCAAATCAGCGCCGGCGGCGTCGCCCTCGATGGCGACGGCAACGGCCTGCCCGGCGGCAACGCCGTCGTGAATCTCTTCCGCCTCTACGGCGACTGGAACGGCGACGCCCGCGTCGATCTCCTCGACTTCACCGCCTTCCGCTTCGCCTTCTCCGCCGGCACCAGCCCCATCTTCGACATCGACGGAGATGGCCGCATCACGGTAGCCGACTACGCCCGCTTCCGGCAGAACATGTATAAGACGGTGTAGATCATCAGATGTCCGCGTAGAATGGCCTCGGGAGAAACGCCATGAGCATTCGGCGTGTTTCCGTCACGGCCAACCGCGTTGACGCGACAGAAACCGCCGAGCAACGGTCGGCTCATTTCATTCGGGTGAACTTCAGGTATGCCCCGCCCGAGGCGGCAAGGTCAACGGCCAGTTCCTCCGTCGCCGTCACTGTCACCACTCGCCGGGAGAGGCCGTGCTTCGCCGCGGCCTGATCCACCCACAGCTCGGCCGCGTAACGCCCCGGCCCAAGGAACTTGAGCGGCACTTTGAGCGTCCGGGCCTTCCGGTCGGTCATTGCCCCGAGGTGCCACGCCTCTCCGTGTCGTCGGGCGATCGCCACGAACTGTCCGACCTCCTCGGCCACTACCCGCGTATCGTCCCAGGTCGCGGGGATTTTCACCAGCGCCGCCAGGGCCGGATGGTCGGTGTAAGAAGACGGCGAGTCGGCGATCATCGACAAATGGTTCTGGTAAACCACGTAGCTGGCCAGGGTGCGGCTGGGGGTGCCCATCACCAGCGGGGCCTTGTCGCGCGGCTTGAATGTCTCCGGCGAAACGGTGCGGAACGAACCCTGGTGAAAGTCGAGCGGGCCGGCCAGCATCCGGGTGAAAGGCACGGTGACTTCGTGTTCCGGAGGCACGCCGAGCTTGTCCCACTTGTTGTATTCCAGATTCAGCACCCCTTCGTGGGTGAGCAGGTTCGGGTAGGTACGCTCCAGGCCGGTCGGTTTCGAGACCCCGTGCAGGGTGATTGAGAGTTGGTTGTCCGCCGCCAGCTTGATCGCCGAGCGCAGGAACCGGTTCATCTCCTGATCGTCCCGGTCCATGAAGTCGAGCATAACTCCTTCGACGCCCCACTCCTTATACAGCGGGAACGCCATCGCCATGTGTTTCTCGGCCGCCCCCCAGTGCATCCAGATTCGCAATCGGACGCCCTTGGCCCTGGCATACTTCAACACCTCGGGCAGGTCGATCTCGGGCAGCGCTTTCGTAGGCGGCGCACCGGTGTACGGCACGATCGTTCCGCCATACCAGGCGATGTTGCCCAGGCCATCCAGCGAGTGGTACTCGATGCCGTTGGCGGCGCAGAAGTCCAGGTAGTGCTTATGCGTGGCCGTGTTCTGACCCGGCTGGAACTTCACCCCGTCCAGCACGTAGCTGTTCCACCACGGGAAGGTCGTCTTGCCCGGCTTGATCCACAAGACGTCTTTCAGCGCGCTCGGCTTGTTCAGGTTGAGGACGAGGTCTGACTCGATCAGGCGGCCGGCCCGATCGGCGACCATCACCACGCGCCACGGCGAGACGTGCGGCAACGCCCAGCGCACGGCGACATTCGGCTCCTTGGGCAGCGGCGACAAGCGGGCGGACAGCACCGAGGGATCGGTCGGGGCGAGGTACATCCCGGCGAACTCGTCCACGTCGGCCTCGATGATCGCCGCCCAGCCGCCGCCCGGGCGCTCGAGCAGTAGGGGCAGCCCGAGCAGTTGGTTAGCCGGCAACTCGGCCGCCAGCAGGAGTTGATACCGACTCTCGTACGACGTGGTGAATCCCTTGAGCGGCAGCGCGTACGCTCGCGTGCCCTTCGGCAGCGCGAAGCGGGTGCGCTCGCCCGCCACCGTCAGCTCGGTCCATCCCTTCTGAGCCGGAAACCGATAGCGGAATGCCACGCCGTTGTCATAGGCCCGCAGCACCACTTCCCACTGTCGGTTCGGCTTCGCCTTTTCCTGCAGCCGGATCGTTGTTTCGTTAGCGTGGGCGACGACGTCCCGCCGTTTCCCGGGAAATTGGGTGTATTCTTCTCGGAGGGACCGCGTCTCGTCCTTCGTGACCTTGCACGGACCGCCGAGCAACTCGCCTTCTGCAAGATCGATTCCGAACCGGGACCAACCGATTACCTCGACATCCCCGGCCCGGACCCGATAGTGGGGCACGCCGTCGGCTTCGCCGTCCTGCCGCAAGGATAATTCGATGGCGAGGGCGCCTTCCGGGGACCGGCACACAACGGGTGGCGCGGCGGCAATCGGCCCGTGCGTCAATCCCCAGAAGAGAACCACGGCGGCCGCGTTCCGTTTGAATCGCATTACTTTTCTCCCGGCGGGTGGCATCGCCGCCAGCGTGATGTTCTTTGGGTGCCATGCTTCCCGGCTCTGCGGGAGCATGCGAGCGGCAGGCATCGACCAGCGTCCACATCGTATCCCATGAGACATCGAAGATCATTCTTTTGCGATTCCATTTGTGTCGATGACGGCACCATGTCGGCCGCGACGATTCGCGAACACCGACAGTGTCGGTATCGACTCCCGGTCAATGGCGAGCGGCCCTCTCCTTATCTTGGCATGATCGGCGGCACTGGACCAATGTCAATCTTCTGGCCGGGCCACCATGTCCCGGCGTACGGGATTGAGGTAAGTGTATTCGATCTCTTGACGAATCGCTTTGGCGTCGAACAGATTACGATCACAACCGCCGCCGCGTTGCCAGAAGCGGTAATGGACTTTGCCGTTGGGTTGCCGGTCGGCAAGCTGATCGAGAAAACTCGGTGCTTCCTTTTTCAAGTATGCGATGGCACGACGAAAGACCGACTGCTTCACAGACTTGAGAAAGTCGCTGATGTTGTAATGCGCCACGGTTGGCCAGACGAGGACATGAACGTGTTCGGGCATGATGACGTAAGCCCCCAAATGATATTGGTGATGACGCCGAGCCTGATCAATGGCCTCGACGAACCACTGACGGCTGCGGTCCTTGCTGAGAAATGCTCGACGATGAAAGCAGGAAAAGGCCAACGCATGGGCATGAACGACGTCGTTGAACCGTCGGTACGTCTTACGATGAGAATGAACTTCAATCATGCTGCCAGTATGATAGGAGCAATGTTCCGTCAGGTGGCCAGTCCCTCACATGCTCACGCAAAGCCGTGAGCATGGCACCCTACGCCGTTAACCCTTTTCGCAAGTCAATGTCTGCCCTTGTTTTAAGGCGTTTCCGGTAAGTTGAGAGATTTGACCCATCTCGCGGAACGCTACCTGATTCCGTTCCATGGAGATGAATCTCTAGGAAACGCAGGTAAATTGGCGAACCCCGAAACATGATTAAGGTTAACGGCGTGGCATGGCACCCAGATTGTCCACGTAGAGGTGAGTTTTTGTGCAAAGCCCTTGACTAATGTACATGTGTATCCTATAGTCAATTAGCTGTGATTTCGCGTCACAGTCTGTCCATGTTCGGACTGAATTAGACGTCAGTTCGTCTTGAACATCGACCGCGCGCATGCACGGGCCGATGCGCCGCGCGATAGATTCTGCTTCCGCTCCCTTGCGAGTTGGAGTTAGTGGCGGGTGATGCGCAAACCCTCCACTGGCCTCTTCCTGCGAGGCAGAGGAAGCCGAGTAGATCGGCCATTGTTATCTGGGCGTGAACTGGTGATGCGGGCGGGTTTGACATGACCTGTCCGATGGAATTGTCGCTGACAACTACCACTACTACCACCACTACCTCCCTCAAAACAGCGACGAACAGATGAGTGTGCAAGCACTTACTCTGGTCTGCCAACAATCCCTCCGAGTGAGATGGAGGGCTAGATGGGAAGGATCTCGAACAATCCCCTCGAGTGAGAGAGGGGCTTCCGCGGAAGGATCCGGCATAGCGCCCCTCGAGTGAGAGAGGGGAGACCGTAAGCGGATGGATCCGGAACATGACTTAATCGCCCCGCCCGCATCA
>JANNLP010000645.1:0-2914 GCA_031396905.1 Gemmataceae bacterium | reverse complement strand
CAATCACCGACAGCACGACCATCAGTGGACCTGGAACAGATTTGTTGAGCATCAGCGGCAACAATGCCAGCCGGGTCATTTCTTACAACGATAGCGCCAACAAACTTGCGCTGACCGTAGCTAATCTGACAATTATCAATGCCACGGCCGCCAGTGGCCATGGCGGTGGATTGTCACTGCGTGGCGGCACGATCACACTTAACCGAGTTAACATCTCCAATAGTTCAGTGAGTAGTGGCGGCGGGGGCGGCGCATCAATCACCGGTGCCTCACCCGTCATTACCAAGGTTACGATGACCGAATGCAATTTCGCGGGTAACCAGGCAGCGGGCTTCGGCGGCGGGCTCCACACCGGAGGATTCCTCGATCTCACGATTCAGCGTTGCACAATCTCAGGGAACACGGCGGCGGGTGGTGGAGGACTTTATTTGTATGCCGGAAACAGTGCGCTGCTCGTCGAGGGATCGACCATTAGCGGTAATACGGACGGTGGCGTTCGCATCGTCGGACCGTCGGCCACCGGCACCACAACCATTCGGAATTGCACAATTTCCGGCAATAGTTCGCCATCGGGCATCGGCGGCGTGAGCCTGATCGCTTTTAACGGCACGCTGGCACTACTTAATAGCACCGTGACGGCAAACTCGGGCTTGGGCACATCATCAACGCATGCGGGTGGGATCGGCCGGACGTCCGGCTCGGCCGTCATCAACATTGAAAGTTCAATCGTCTCGGGAAACAGCCATCCCGTCGCGCCGGATATTAGCAGCACCGGCACAGTCAACGTTAACTTTAGCGCCGTTGGCAGCGCCGCCGGTTTCACGTTGACCGGGGCCAACAACTTGCCGTTCGGCACAGACCTTAAGCTCGGCCCACTGGCCAATAACGGCGGACCCACGCTGACGCATTTGCCGGCGGTGAACAGCCCGGTGCGCGACAAAGTGTCAAACGTTGCATCGCTAGCGCTCGACCAACGGGGAACCGGCTTCCCGCGTGTGTGGAATGCGGTGGCCGACATTGGCGCTGTGGAGATGCTGCCCCTCTTCATCGTTGGCAACGTCAATGACAATGGGCCTGACAGCCTTCGGCAAGCGGTCCTCGATGCGAGCAGCATTGCCGGGGCGGAAACGGTTACCTTTGACCCGGTCTTTTTTGCGTCGGCGAAAACGATCACGTTAACCACCGGCGAGATTCCGATCTTCACGAACGGAGGACTCACCATTATGGGGCCACCCGCCAAGGTGACGATTGATGGAAAATCCGCCAGCCTCATCTTCAACATGACCGCGACAGGAGGCACAGTAGCCATCGTACTTCAGCGTCTGATCCTGACGAACGGGCAATTCGCCAACACAAACGAGCGCGGCGGAGCGATCATCGCTGACGTCAATGCCCTGACGCTCCGAGACTCTGCAATCACAAACAGCACCGGGCTTATCGGCGGCGCCATTTTCATGATTGGCGGCACCCTGTTGGTCGAAGATTGCACGCTTACCGGGAACAAATCGGTCAGTGGCACTTCCGGCGGAGCGATTAACTCTTCTGGGCCGGTCATCATCCGTCGCTCAACCTTGGCTGGCAACACCGCTGTCGGTGCCGGGGGCAACTTCGCCTCCGGCGGGGCCATCTTGGCTACCAGTGGCCTGACCATTGAGGACAGCACGCTGTCCGGGAATACCGCCACCGGCTTTGAAGCCAATTCCGGTGGTGGCGCGATCTTCTTTTACGGCAAATTCAACCCTTACACTCTCTCGATCAGCAATAGCACACTATCTGGAAATGTTGCACAGGGCGGGAGCGGCGGCGCTGTGGCCTTGTTTGAGTTTACCGGCAACGCCATCGTCCAGAACTGCACAATCACAGGCAACTCGTCGAGTGTCACCGGCGGTGGGATCGCGCGGATCGGCGGGTCCGGGGCAGTTTTGCTGTCCAGTACGATTGTCGCCGGTAATATCAACACCAACCGGCCGGACTTCTCGTTCGACGCACCGACCAACATCATCGGCAACAACAACCTGATCGGCGTCGTCGACCCGACAAACGTCACGTTGTTGGGCACCGGAAACCAGACCGGGACCAAAGCATCGCCACTCCAAGCCAAGGTCGGTGCCTTGGCCAACAACGGCGGGCCGACGTTGACTCACGCTCTCCTTGCCGGCAGCCCAGCCATCAACACGGGCAACAATGTCGCCGGCTTGACCAACGATCAACGTGGCAGCGGCTTCGCGCGACTTGTGAACGGAGCGGTGGACATCGGCGCGTTCGAGGTGCAGTCCGCACCGCCGCGCGTACTCGACGGAATCATCAACGGAGGTCAGGCACAAAGGTCGCGCGTGACTCAGGTTCAGTTCAACTTTAGCACGGTCGTGACGCTGCCTGCAAATCCCGCAACCGCGTTTCAACTCAAACGCAACAGCGACAATGCGTCCATCGGCCTTGTCGCTGTCGTGACGAACGGGACAACGACCGACGTGAATCTCACGTTCACCGGACCACTCGTCGAATCCGGTTCGTTGCCGGACGGCCGGTACACGCTGACCATACTTGCCTCGCAAGTGACAGCGAACGGCTTTCAATTGGATGGCAACGGCGATGGAGTTGCCGGAGACAATCACGTTGTCCTATCGAGCGGTACCGGCGGCATCTTCCGCCTCTTCGGCGACGCCGACGGCGACGGCACCGTCGCCGCCAATGACTTCATCCAGTTCCGTCTCGCCCTCGGTGGCAACAACCCGATCTTCGACTTCGACAACGACGGCGCGGTCGCCGCCAGCGACTTCATTCAGTTCCGGCTGCGATTCGGCGGGTCGATTTAGGTCGGGTGCCGGGGATCGGGGATCGGGGATCGGGGTTCGGGTGTTAGTCTTCCCTCCCTCGCAGGGAGGGGCAGGGGAGGGATTGGTCGCATCGCGCG
>JANNLP010000625.1:0-9386 GCA_031396905.1 Gemmataceae bacterium | reverse complement strand
GCGATCCATTTCTTGAACACATCGGGATTGTGATCTTCGATGAGTTCCACGAGCGCGGGCTGGACAGCGATTTGGCACTGGGCTTTGTCCGGCTCATCCAACACACGGTCCGGCCGGAATTGAAGTTGGTTGCCATGTCGGCGACGCTGGCATCCGAACAAGTGTCCCAATACCTAGGCGGGTGTCCGGTCGTGGCCAGCGACGGACGGTTGTATCCAGTTGAAATTCGTTACGAACCGCGACCCTCAACAATGGCACCGCACGTGGCTATCGCTGCCGCAGCGCGAAAGCTCATTGGGATGACCACTGGCGACGTATTAGTGTTCCTTCCCGGTTGGTCGGAGATTCGCCAAGTCTCGCGCGAATTGGAGTCGTGGGCGGGAGAACGCAACTTCGCTGTGATTCCATTGCATGGTGATTTGCCACCTAACGAACAAGATGCAGCGCTGGGCAAATGGGACCGACGCAAGATTGTGTTGGCGACAAACGTTGCTGAGACATCGATTACTGTGGATGGCATCACCGGCGTCGTGGATTCGGGATTTGCCCGAGAAATGTCATTCGACCCGGCGGTGGGGTTGGATCGTTTGCAAGTCACGTCAATTTCACGGGCATCGGCGGACCAGCGCGCGGGCCGTGCCGGTCGGACGCAGCCCGGTGTATGCATCCGGCTGTGGAAAGAAGTGGAGCATCGCGCACGGCCGGAACATTCGACGCCGGAACTGCGCCGTGTCGATCTTGCGGGGGCCGTGCTGCAACTGCTGGCGCACGGCGAAGCCAACCTATTACGATTTCCCTGGTTTGAGCCTCCGCCAGCCGCACATGTGGAACATGCGCGCGAGCTGCTTCGGTTGCTTGGTGCTATCGACGTCAACGGCACTGTGACCGAGCTGGGCCGGCGCTTGGCGCAGTTGCCGGTCCATCCGCGACTTGGTCGCATGTTGGTGGCCGGGGCGCAGTTGGGCCACGTCCACCGAGTTGCTCTAGCGGCCGCAGTCCTCGCCGAGCGTGATCCGTTCCGGCGGATCAATTCGGGCAATCGCGCACCAAGTGAATCGGATGTGCTGGATCGGTTGGAGGCTATCGAAGCGTTTTCGACCAGCGGTCAATTTGAGTTCCCGTTCGGCGAATTGGACCGTGGGGCCGCTCGCTATGTTCTGCGGGCGGCTGATCAGTTAAGGCGATCCGTGGGCCGTGATGCTTCCGAACTCGGCAATGAGGTGTCGCCGGATGAGGCCGTCATGCGATCGCTGCTAGCGGCTTTTCCGGATCGCTTGTGCCGACAGCGCAATCCCGGTGGCCGCAAGGGCGTGATGGTCGGCGGCCGCGGTGTCCGGCTGGATAGTCGATCATTTGTCACGGCATCTGCGCTCTTTCTCGCTATTGATGTTGACGCCGGGAACGACGAGTCGTTGGTGCGGATTGCATCCGGAATTGAGAAGGAATGGTTGCCCGTAGACGCGGTTGCCACGACAGTGGAAACGGAATGCGACCCGACGACTGGCCGCTTGTTGGCATGGAAACGGACGCGCTTTGTCGACTTGATCATTGACGAGACTCCGACAGCGGCACCGACCGGTGAAGAAGCGAAGGCCGCATTGGTCGCCGCAGCGCTCGCGCGCCCGGACCTTGTGCTACCTACATCAGACAGCCCCGCAGGCATTTTCCGCGTTCGCGCGGGTTGCTTGCGTGAATGGCGACCGGAGTTATCGCTACCGGCTTTGGACGCTGACGATCTACGCGACATTCTTGGTTGGCTGGCGAGCAGTTGCAACTCAATTCACGATCTGAAAAAGTCCGACTGGCTCGCTGCGTTCCGCGGCCGACTCACATATGAACAGTTACAGTTGCTGGATCGCGAGGTACCGGAGCGATTTGCCTTTCCGTCGGGTCGGTCAGCGGCCATCGTTTATGAACTCGGCAAACCGCCCGTGCTGGCGGGGCGAGTGCAGGATTTTTTTGGCCTCGAGGCGACTCCGCGAATCGCCAATGGCACGGTGCCGTTGCTCCTGCACTTGCTCGCACCCAACGGTCGGCCGCAACAAGTGACTAACGACCTCGCCAGCTTCTGGAAGAACACATATCCGGTGGTGCGAAAGGAGTTGCGGGGTCGGTATCCGAAGCATCGTTGGCCAGAGGATCCACACGAGAAAGCTTGACTATAGGTCAGAAATGGGTCGTCGCAAATCTTCACGAAGCCAATTAATCTCAGAAACAGCGTGTCCGCAACGTTGAATGGACAAACAAAAAGTCACGATAGCAGTTGAGGATCGTTCGTTTGCGCCACCACTGGACGTCTCGGGATACACTGAAAAGGCCGGCGAAGATTGGTTCATTGCGCATCGGCGACATCCCTAACGTGACGTTGTCGATTTCCAATCGCGTCGTCACAATTGTAATAACCGGTACAATTTATACAGGCCAACCGTAGTCTTTCCGAATCTGCGGAATAGACTGGAATTGCCTAATCGAATCGGTTACAAAATATTTGTCGCACGAGGGCTTCCGGCTCTCTTAACCCGAGGTAGGACATGCGCAAGACTCGCAACCAGAAGCTCAACGTACTCGCACTTGAAAACCGGCTTACGCCGGCAGTCACTGCCAGCCTTTCCGCAGGAAGCCTCACCGTTACTGGTGATGCAAATTCCAACACGGTACTCGTGTCTGGAACTGCTGGAGCGTACAAGGTTTACGCCGTGGCAGGTGACCAATACCTAGCCTATCAAGCCAATCCGGCCGGCTTCCTTGCGGCCAATGAAGTTCCCGGCAATCAGGTTGGCGGCACGTTTAACGTGACTGCCAACATGAATATCACGATGCAGAACAAAGATGACACGGTCATTGTCACGGTCGATAACGGCGGCGTCCTTCCCGCTGGTATCAACGGCGGCTGTACTGTTACTTTGAATGGCGGTAACGACAACGTTATCGTGCAATCACGGGACACGATTGCAACGGCCGCTGGCATCATCAACCTCAAGGGTGGTGCGGGTGCTGACAACATGTTCATTTTCGGCCTTGATGTGGCCGGGGCAATCGCTATCGACGGTGGCACCTCCGGCTTCCGTCCGGGCGCATTCAGCCCGCTGGCTCCTGGCGACGTTTTCGAACTGTTTGCTTCAACAACCAAAGGAATCAACGTCACCAATTCCATCGTTGGCATTGACGATCTATACGGTCCAAGCATTATCAACGGCAACCTGACGGTCAACAATCCAACTGTGTTTGCTCAGGGTGGGTTCTTCGTCAATCAGGTGCCTTACCCGGCCGGCTTCACGACGTTTGGTGATCCGGGTTACAACGGCCTCATGGTCATCAACGCCGACAGCGTAGTCAACGGCAACGTGACCTACTTCGGCAGTGGCGACACCGATGGCACATACATCCAGGGCACGGTTAACGGCAACGTTTCCGTCAACGGTGGTACGACGACCAGCACCGGAGCGAACGACTTCGTGTTGGCCGGCAAAGTCACGGGCTTCTATACCGCAGCGGGTGCTGATGGTGTGGACTTGGCCAGCCTCTTGAGCGGCAGCTATGTCGGTGGCCCGGCTCAGTTCAACTTCCGGGCCGGCGATAACCTTTACGATCTGGATCACACCTTCACGGTGGCCGCAACGGCATCGGCCGGTGCCGGCATGACGATCACCGCTTCGACGGGCAATGACGACGTTGGCCGCATCAGTGGTAACATCGGACATTCGGGTGTTGCCAACAACCAGGTGTATAACCTCGGCGACGGCGACAACAACCTGATCTGGAATGGCACATATCTCGGATCGTCAACGGGTCGGTTCGACTTCACGACGCTCGGCGGCGTGGACACCCTTGAGATGTACAACCCCAACCTGTTCCGCACGTTCGCAGGCATGGGTGCTGGCAGTGATACAATCACGCTGGGCGCCAACTACAATGCGTCCTTCACCCAGCTCGATTTCGGTGCGGGCATTGATACATTCTTCAACTTCTCGGTCGTCACTCCGGTGATTCTCAACCTGCCATGATGTTGGGTTCGACCTAACGTTAATCTAAGCCGACGCGGACAACCGCGTCGGCTTTTTTTGTTGGTGTGCGGATGGATTGAATGAGTAGTTTACGCCGGTGCCAGCCAGATCGTTTGCTGGCCATCCAAGTCCGGCAGCGGGCCGCTCAGGATCGGGCAATGCACACCAGGTAGTACTTGCACATCGAATATCTCTTGGACACCGGAATGAAATACCAGCCCAGCGACTTGTTGGCCGGTGCGCAAATCAATGACGGCGACGCCGCACTGCAATTGATCGCGACGCTCAGCGATGGGTACGCCTCCGAACACGGCCGTCTCGCGAATCAGCGAAAGGCCTACGAATGCTATTGGCCCGCAGAATGCCAGACCACGGGTATAGCCGGCCATCTGTGCCACTGGCGTGCATTGGCCATTGCCAGTATCAACGGTTGAAAGTCGGCCATTCCCGGAATCCAGTACCCACAAGCGATCGTCATGCCAGCGTGGCGAATGCGGCATGGCCAAGCCACGTGCAATAATCTGACCACTGGGCACGTCGATGATGATGCCGGTGTTAGCCTTGTTTTCGCGCCAGCCGGCCGGCGTGTCCGTCTCGGCCATTGCCGTCGCATAACGGGGTAAGCCGTCCTTCAAACATAAGCCGTTCAGATGGCAGCGATCTTCGCCAGCAAGTTGGCTGATGAATGTTGGTCGCCACCGCGGCACAAAACTGTAGTCGGCATGCAGCGTACACAAGCAGGAAAACAGGGAGTTCACAATCCAAAGCTCGTCGGCGGCCCAGGCCATCTCGTGGCCGTGGATCGCCCCGGTGTAATGGCAGGCCCGCGTCAAATAACATGCGTCATGCTTGCCGGCTGGCTCGACCCGAGCGGCAAGATCCGGAGCTGCCTTCAGAAACCAAATTTGCCGTTTGGATCCAACCGCGATCTTGGTCAAGCTCGCGGCCACGCCCATCGCCTGATCGAAGTGATAAAAGGAAAGTGCCAACTGCCCGGCGTGCACGCCAATCGTAAACAACTTGCCGGCCTGATAGGTACTGACCAGCAGCGTGATGTTAAGCCGTTGGAGGATATCAACAAATTGCGGACTATGCTCATAGCGAACTTCAACCAGCGCCGGGTTGGCGGTGGTCAGTACCGGGTTCTTCGCGTCGGACATGACAAAGTGCGCCGAAGTAGCAGGTATTACTCTCGCGTTTCCGTGCGGCCCTTCGCGGCCATTTCAGAACTGTAACCGCAAAAGTGCAGAAAAGAAACGCAAAAATTCTTGCCGCTGGCGATACCCTATGGCCCGTTGTTGTGTTTGTTGTTTACGGGTGCTGATCGCCACCGATTCTCTTTAGCGAAAACACCGGGATGCGCGCATAAAAAAGCTCCGTCAGTGCATCGTCGGCGTCGCCCAATCACCGAAGTCACATCTGACGGAGCAAGTCGGAAAATGTCCTGCCGGGACTTTACCGGCGTCGCCCAGTCACCGGCACTATCTCACAGCAGGACAATACCTGTTTACCAAAACTAGGGCCGGTTGCAATAGTAAATCCGGAATTTTTTTAAGATTTCCTTTTGCCTAAAGCAACGATTTTAATGATTGCGGTGACGGGTCAACAATAATAAACATTGAGGGCGTCAGATTTTGTCATTAGGTTTAACTAGAAGTGGTCTCACAACCGTGAAACGGCCTGAAAAACAGCCAACTTAAATGGGTTCTGAAACAACTTCTAAGTAGATTTGTGAAACACAGGTGTTTTCTAAGTCCCGGTCCTTGCGACTCTGGTGGTCGGATTGGTATGATGCCGGTGAACCCGTCGGGCCTGGAGTATGTCAAACCGGCGGAGAAGTGCGCCACGTCGTGTGGCGCGCTCCACTGCGGTTTTGCATCCAGGAGTGCCCCCGTTATGAGTCTGTCGGCCGGATCGGCCCTCGACACGAGTGTGTTGGTCCTGAACAGGATGTACATGGCCATCCATGTCATCTCCGTCAAGCGGGCGTTTTGCCTGCTGTGCAAGGAGCTGGCGGAAGTGGTCAGTGTCGAAGACGGTCAGTACGCCACTTACGACTTCGAGACCTGGCGCGAACTGAGCGAATACCGGCGCACGCACTTCCGGCCGGCCGAGGATGACTGGGTCCGCACAGGCAGCACTGAGATTCAGGTGCCGCGGGTGATCCGCCTGTTCAGCTACGACAAGCTGCCGCGGCAGACGGTGAAGTTCAACCGGCGTAACATCTTCGCGCGCGACAGCAACCAGTGCCAGTACTGCGGCAAGAAGTTCCCGACCGGCGAACTGAGCCTCGACCACGTGGTACCGCGCAGCCAGGGCGGCCTGACAACGTGGGAGAACATCGTGTGCGCTTGCGTGGCGTGCAACGTTCGCAAGGGTGGTCGCACGCCAAAGCAGGCTCATGTGGCTCTGATTCGTCCGGCGATCAAGCCGAAGCGCAGCCCGCTGTTGAGCCTGAAGCTCACGCAGCAGAAGTACCGTTCCTGGCAGGCATTCCTTGAGACCGCGTACTGGGAAGTGGAATTGAAGTAACCAATGAAGGCTCACCCGACGCAACGGGTGAGCCTTCTGCTTTCACAACTTGTCCAACGAATCGATCCAGCGCACCAGTTCTTCAAACGTCGTCCGATCCAGATATTCTTTGCCCATCTCGGCCACTTCCCGAAACGACACTGGAAAGCGCATATCCATCAAGGTCGGTCTGGCGGCCGCGATGTCCTTGCTCGCGGGGTCCTTGCCGCCGGCAACAATGTAAAAGCTCAATCGCTGGCCGGCAACGTTATCCTTGGGCGGATTCGATAACCCTGCGCCGCTCGCCGCGGCACCGCGAAACAGATCACGGGACGTGAACACCAGATAGTACGCCATTTGTCCGCCGACGCCCATGCCGTGGGCGACGATGCGTTGGCGGTCAATCGTGTATTGGCTGGTCACCTCTTGAATCGTCTCCTGCACGAACTCGGCTTCGCTGGCCAGCCATCCGGTGTCGCTTGTGGATTTGGCCCCGATGACGATGAGATGACGTTCCTCGCAAGCTTGCCGCCAGATATCGACGACGTCGTTTGCATCCTTGCCGCCCTGACCCGCAGCGTGCAGCCAGACCACAATACCATGCGAAACGTTGGGATCGTAGTTGGCTGGTACGTAGACCCAATACTGGCGATCGCGCGATGGTGTCGTTCGTTGCAACAGCCCCTTATCCACGGGTTTGGGCGGCTCCTTTTTTTCTTCGGGTTTCGGCACTTCCTTGGGCGCTTCCCCCTTGCCTTTGTCTTTACCTTTGCCTTTCGGCATTCCAGGGATCAAGTCGGCGGGCGGCTGCTTACGCGGCGTCAACGCCTGTCGCGCCGTGGAGTCCATCGGCAATTGCGTCGGTGCGTTGTCGGGCAGAGTCGCCAACGTCATTGTGACCTTTTTGACTTCGCCGTCTTTCGGCTTGATCTCAAGCTGAACTTCGCTCGCGGCGGGCACAGTGTCGAGCAACTCGCGCAACTGATCACGGCCAGAGAATGCTTGCAACCTCGGCACATTGGGCAGCTTGATTCTCATGACGCGGTCGCCGGGTTTCACGCCGGCCTTTGCGGCGGGGCTGTCGGGATACACGTCACGAACGGCGACGCCCAACTCGGGATCGTCGCGCATCGGCAAAATTCCGAGAAACGGATGACGATACGGCGGCACACCACCCATCAAAACTAGGTTGGCGAACACCAGTTCCTCATCGCCGCGCTTGACTTTGACACTGACCTTATCACCTTCGTATTTTGGCCCCAACACGTGATAGGCCTGCGCCTGGTTGGCGATCGTGTTGCCATCAATGGCCATGACAACATCGCCTGATTTCATGCCGGCTCGCGCGGCCGTCGATTCCGGCGTCACGGTGTTGATTGCAAACGCCACGCTGAACTGATCGCTGCCTTTCGGTGTGATGCCAAGCAGCCCGCGGCGCAAGTCTTTTCCGGTTCGCAAACGCGGCAGCAAGTTGTTTATGTGCGCCAGTGGTACGGCAAAGCCGATGCCCGAGTCATACCATTCGAAGCCAGCGGTTTCGCCATCACCACTCGGCGACGCCGGGATTAACAAGCCGAGTACGCGGCCGTCCACCGCGACCAACGGCCCACCGTAATTGACAGGTGAAATCTTTGCGTCTGTCTGCAGGCACCGGCCCCAGATCCGACCCACCGCACTGACAATACCGACGCTCATTGATGGCGAGCGATCAGTGACGGGATCCAGCGTGCGCCCCAGCGCCACGGCCCACTGGCCGATGCGGACATCATTCGACGGCACGGCGTCCGGCACCGGTAATCCCTTTGCTTCGATCTTCAGCAGCGTCAGCATCCGTGAATGGTCCGTCGCAACGACCTTGCCGACGAAGCGCTCGGCGCGGCTTGGGACGCTCACGGTGATGGAAGTCGGAGAGTTGGCGAAGTTAAAAGCACTGGTGATGACATAACCGTCAGCCGCCACGATGAGACCCGTGGTCGGCCCGACGCCTTTGCGCACGCCCGTCGCTGTAGTTCCACGACCTGTACCAACACGATCACTGCCACCCGTCGTCTCGATCAAAACTACGGAAGGTGCCACCCGCTCAGCGGCCGCACGCAGCGCCTGCTCGTTGGCGGCATCAAGTTCGGGGGGTTGCATCAGGAGAGCGGCGAGCAAGCAAAGTGATGACATGATGGTTCACTTCATTTCCGGCGTTCGCTGAGTTTCAGTTCCACTGGTTCGAGCTTTTCGCCGCGGCGGACTTCGAGTTTCACGACTTGGTCGGGCCGGGTAGCACCCATAATCTGTCGGAAGGTGGCGATGCTCGTGATTGGCACACCATCGATATAGACAATGAGGTCGTCGGGTCGCAATCCGGCTTTGGCTGCCGGCGAATTGACAATCACCTCTTCGACGTAGGGTGGCGTGCGTTCCACTACGTTGGGAACCAGCACGATGCCGTGATAAGCGCCTTCGCCCTTCGCGCGATCCGGTGCGACCGTAGGTTTGTAGGCACCCTGGATTCCGAGGGTCACCAACTCCGACAGACTGACAGAACGGGTCTTGTCGCCTTCGTTGACGTCGATCTTGGCTTGCAAGGGCACGGCATAGTTGACCCACGTATCGGCAAGCGAGTTGCGGAGTTCCTTGCCGATCATGCCGAGCAGTTCGCCGGTGCGCGTAACTAGTACTCCGCCGGCCGCGCCGGGGTTGTTGGTGATCGCGTCCAGGACATAGACGTCGCCGTTGTACGGCGCATCAAAGATGCCGCGTTGCAACGGTAAGCGTGTGTATGCCGCGATCACGCCGCGCTGTACCGACATGGGTTCGCCGCGTGTGGCAATCTCGAAGGCGTTGGAAAAGCCCAGCACCCATTCGCCGGGCCGGGCGATC
>JANNLP010000613.1:0-2040 GCA_031396905.1 Gemmataceae bacterium | reverse complement strand
CGGCGACAGCGCCCGGCGCATGGCCTTGGCCATCACGTCGTACGGCGGGTCCTGACCTGTGAACAAGTGGAATTGCATCCCGGCCTGCCGCACAAACAGATCCACGCCGGTGATGACTTTGCAGCAGCTGTCACGGGCCTGCTTCACCAATAGCGTTGTCTCCGGCGTGTAGACGCATTCAAATACTGTTAATTCCGGCTTCAAATAACTGACGTGCAGCGGGCTGTCGTCTACATCGGGGTGCATGCCAATCGGCGTGCAATTCACAGCAATTTTGCAGCCCTCTTTGTGCCGAGCGTGCCATTCCAACGCCTCGCCACCCACCTCATGCGCAAGCTTCACCGCATGGCCGTGGCTGCGGCTGGCGATCCACATCGTGCAATGGGCCTTGGCAAGGGCATGTGCAGCCGCCCGCGCCATTCCGCCGGCCCCGAGAATGAGCACCGGACATTTGTGCAAATCGGGCAAGCCACCCGTCGGCCCCGGCGGCAACGCGGCATACAGCGAATCCATGAACGCCTGGTAATCCGTGTTGTACGCCTTGAAGCCGTGCTCACCGCGGACCAGTGTGTTGGCGGCGTGAACTTCGTCCACGGTTTTGTCGCGCCAACCAGCTTCGTGGGCCGCCGCCTCCTTGTGCGGAATGGTGACGCTGTAACCCTCGACCACGCCGGAAAACGTATGCAGGCAATGCGAAAACTGACCTTTGGCCGCCCACACCGGCAAGTACAGACCGTTGACACCCAGGGCCGCAAAGGCAGCGTTGTGCACTAATGGGCTGAAGCTGTGCGCGATTGGATCGCCGACTACTGCGTACACTTTCGTCTCGCGATTCACTCGCTCGATGCGATAAAGTTTCTTCACTTCGGAATACGATGGCATCCCCGGCGCGATGCCGCGCTCCTTGTTGAAAGCGGCATATACGAACGGTGCACCATACGCCGCACAGATCAACCTGCTCGGGAGGCCATAGTCGCCCATGCAATAAGCTACGGTCGGCTTCGTGGCCCGCTTCATCAAATCGATGAGCACTTTGTTGTCGGCCAATGAATGCGCCATGACGGCAATCTTGACCACGTCGGGATCCTGATTGCACATCTTGTCATAGATTTCGTCGAGGTTGGCCGGCACTTCCTTAAGGTTGTGGTAACTGACAATTCGCTTAACGTTCTTGAAACGGCGAATCTCGTCGGCGACATCCGTTTCCAGGTCCACCCATTCAAACCCGCCGGTGACGATCACTTGCCGCAACAGCATCCGCCGCGTGTCTTCGCTGGCCGCCCAGCGACCACCGTCGGCCGGGCGACGCACGGTCGCGATCAATTCGCACTTTTTCTCAGCGATGATTCGCTTGATGTCGAGCGCACGCGCCACAAAATCCAGCCGCAATTCGACGAGGTCCGCGCCGACTCGGACGGCTTCGCCCATTTCCGCAAGCACCATGCGATGCCGCGTCCGACCAATGACTGTGCAAATGCGCGGCGAAGTCGCGGTCATCTCGTTCCGATCCGTGCGAACCTGGAAAGCATTTGGCTTATCGATTATAACCCACGACGGCACGGTTTGGACCGGTTCGAGGCAAAACGACCCAATACAACAGAGAGACAAGGGGGTGGCTTGATTTGATAATGAGAGTGTTTCCACTGCTGGTTGCCACGATACTCGCAATTTCTGGCTGCCGGCCCGCCACCACCGACACCCTGGTCGACGTGACTCGCCGCGGCGAACTCCGCTGGGGCGGCGATGAAGAAGGCGGCGGACCATACATCTTTCGTTCCGAAGACGCCTCCAACAGGCTCACCGGGTTCGAAGTTGATCTCTTCGATCACATCGGCACATCGCTGAACGTCAAATCCGATTTCAAGCAGGCCCAGTGGACTTCTCTGCTCAATGAACTCGGCACCGGCAACGTCGATTGCGTCTGCAACGGCATCGAACTGACACCCGAACGACTGCGCACCGCCATCGCCACCATTCCCTACTTCGTGTACGAGTTGCATTGCTTCGCCCGCACGGAAGATGCACTGATCAACGATTGGG
>JANNLP010000399.1:0-7838 GCA_031396905.1 Gemmataceae bacterium | reverse complement strand
GAGGCGAACGAGATTCCTCCTCGCTGCGCTTCGGCCTCCGTACTAACGTGAATGGCTGGCAATCCGCATTTTGGCCCGCGCTGCGAATTGCGCACGTTTGGCTGCGGTCATCTCATAAGCCGTCTTCATCGGCTTGCTAAGCGCAGTTTGCAACTCCGACTCGGCGGCTTGCACGTTGAGTGATTCAGCGGAGATAGCTTTCTCGGTCAGCAGCGTCACCACGTTTTCGCGGATTTGCACGAAGCCGCCGTCTACAAAGAAACGTTTGGTTGCGCCGCCCTGCTTGATCCGAAGCTCACCGGCTCCGAGGCGACCAATCAGCGGCGCACGGCCGGGCAACACACCTAGCTCGCCGTCGAACATCGGCACGGCCACGAAGTCGGCCAGTTCGTCGAGCACGGCCTGCTCCGGCGTCACCACCACGCAACGGATTTGTCGTCCTGCACTCATCGTTAGCTCGCCATCTTCTTGGCGGCTTCCACCGCTTCTTCGATTGGCCCGACGTACATGAAAGCCTGCTCCGGCAGCGTGTCGTGCTTGCCGTCGCAGATTTCCTCGAACGAGCGGATCGTCTCGGTCAGCGGCGTGACGTTGCCGGGCTTGTTCGTGAATGCCTCGGCCACGATGAACGGCTGCGACAGGAAGCGTTCGATGCGGCGTGCCCGAGCCACGACCTGTTTGTCCTCTTCGCTCAATTCATCGACACCGAGGATGGCGATGATGTCCTGCAGTTCGCGGTACCGCTGTAAAATCTGCTGTACACGACGGGCAACGTTGAAATGCCGCTCGCCGACGACACCCGGCTCCAAAATACGGCTGTTCGACGCCAGCGGGTCGATGGCCGGGTAGATGCCGCGAGCCGCGATGGATCGCTCCAGGTAAATGAACGCATCCAAGTGCTGGAACGTATTGGCGGGTGCCGGGTCAGTCGGATCGTCGGCCGGCACATACACGGCCTGCACCGACGTAATGGCGCCCTTGGCCGTCGAGGTGATACGTTCCTGAAGCTGACCCATTTCCGTGGCCAGTGTCGGCTGATAACCCACAGCGCTCGGCATGCGGCCAAGAAGCGCCGACACTTCGGAGCCGGCCTGCGAGAAGCGGAAGATGTTGTCCACAAAGAGCAGCGTTTCTTTGCCCGTATCGCGAAACCGCTCGGCCATGGTCAGCGCGGTGAGTGCCACGCGCAGTCGCGCACCCGGCGGTTCATTCATCTGACCGAACACCATCGCGGTCTGCTCGATGACCGAGCGACCGGTCTTGCCGATTTCGGTCTCCTGCATTTCCAGCCACAAGTCGTTGCCTTCACGGGTCCGCTCGCCCACTCCGGCGAATACCGAGTAGCCTTCGTACTTGCTGGCAATGCGGGCGATGAGTTCGGTGAGAATAACCGTCTTGCCGAGGCCGGCACCGCCGAAAAGGCCGGCTTTGCCACCACGAACCAGCGGCGTGAGCAAGTCAATAACTTTGATGCCCGTTTCGAACAACTCCGTCTTCGGCGAGAGTTCATTGAACTTCGGCGGATCCTGGTGAATCGGACGAAATTCGGTCGCCTTGATCGGGCCACGGCCATCAATGACTTCGCCCAGCAAATTGAATACACGGCCCAACACGACATCGCCGACGGGGACCGTCACAGGCTTGCCCGTGTCCACCACATCCATGCCGCGCATCAAGCCGTCGGTCGAGCCGAGGGCCACGCAGCGTACGCGGTTGCCGCCCAGGTGCTGCTGCACCTCGCCGACGAGGCGGAGCTTGATGCCCTTGTTGACGGCATCAATTCGCAGCGCGTTATAGATTTCAGGCAATTGCCCTTCATTGAACTCGGCGTCAAACGTCGAGCCGATGACCTGAACAACACGCCCGACTTGCTGACCGTCTTTCGTAGCAACCATACTTCGTTCCCGTGATAAGTTCCAACGTTATTCGAGTGCCGCGGCGCCCGCAATGATCTCCGACAGTTCGGTCGTGATCTTCGATTGGCGAGCGCGGTTGTATTGCTGCGACAAATCCTTGATGATGTCGTCGGCGTTGTCCGTGGCGGCTTTCATGGCGACCCGGCGGGCGATCTGTTCGCTCACGGCCGCGTCAAGGAAGCACTTGAATAGCCGCACCTTGAACGACACCGGCAGGATTTCTTCCAGAATGCCCTTGGCATCGGGAAGGAACTCATATTCCAGCTTCGGACCGGTCGGCCTAATTTCTTTCGTCGCCGGGGCCGACAATGGCAGCAGCGTTTCAACCACCGCTTGCTGCCGGGCCGCATTGATAAACTTGGTGTAAGCGACATCGACGCGATCGATGCTGCCGTCGATGTATCCGCGGATAAACCGGTCCGCCAACTCGTTCACATCTTCGAATCGCGGTTTGTCTTCAAATTGCGTATAGCTGTGCGTCGTAACGATCTTCTGAAACTTGAAAAACGCGATGGAGCGTTTGCCGGATGCCTCGATACCCAGGTTGATACCCGCGGCCGCAGCTTGTCGAATGCGCGGCACGGCCTCGCGGAGAATCGCACCGTTGTAACCGCCGCAAAGACCGCGATTGGAACACAGCACCAAAAGCACCGCATTCTTGACGACCGGCCGTTCCTTCAGCAGCGGGTGCGACACCTCGCCGGCGTTGGCCATCAGGTCGGCCGCCAACTCGCTGATCTTGCGCGTGTACGCCTCGGCCTCGGACGCGCGGTCCATGGCTTTCTTGAACCGCGACGTCGCGATCAGCTCCATGGTCCGCGTGATCTTGCGGATGTTGCGGATCGCCTTGCGGCGCTTTACGAGTTCGCGGGTGTTTGCCATTCAGATATCGGGTTTCGGGTTTCAGTTATTTCACTTTGAACTGTAGCGCAAAGTCGGTCAGCGCTGCCTTCAGCGTTGCTTCGAGTTCCTTGCTCAGTTTCTTTTCGGTTTCGAGTTTCTTGCGGACTTCGCCCTTTTGTTCCTTCATGTACGCCACAAACTGTTCCTGCCAGGCCGGCACTTGTTTCACAGGAACTTTGTCGAGATAGCCATTCGAGCCGGCATAAAGTACGAGTACCTGGTCAATAACGTTCATCGGCGAGAAGGCCGGCTGTTTCAAAATCTCGACCATGCGATAGCCGCGGTCGAGCTGCTGCTGGCTGGCCTTATCGAGTTCGGTGCCAAGCTGGGCGAATGCTTCCAGCGACCGGAACGCCGCCAAGTCGAGTCGCAAGCCGCCTGCCACCTGCTTCATTGCACCAATCTGAGCGTTGCCGCCGACGCGCGACACGCTGATGCCCACGTCCACCGCGGGGCGGACACCGGCGAAGAACAAGTCCGGCTGCAAATAGATCTGCCCGTCGGTGATTGAAATCACGTTGGTTGGAATGTACGCCGAAACTTCGCCCTCGAGCGTCTCAATGATAGGAAGCGCCGTCAGCGAGCCGCCCGAGTTCCACACTTTGGCGATCTTGAGATTCTGCGTCGGCAACTTCTTGGTCAGGTCTGCAAGATCCTTTTCCGCTTCTTCGTGGCCCTTCGGACCCATGTACGAGCGGCACGCGCCGCCGGTCTTGCGAGCTTCTTTGGAGTTGGCCGCGTCGTTGACGCCCCAATCGTCGGTGATCTTGTCTTCGGCTTTCACGTTGCCCGGCACGATCACGTAGCGATCAGCCGCACGGGCAGACCGCTCCAGCAATCGCGAATGACAATAGAACACGTCGCCGGGGTACGCCTCGCGACCGGGGGGGCGCCGCATCAGGAGTGACAGTTGCCGGTATGCGGATGCTTGCTTCGTCAAGTCGTCATAAACGCATAGCGTGTCGCGGCCCTGCTCGTACATGAAGTACTCGGCCATCGCCGTGCCAGCGTACGGTGCGATGTACTGCAACGGCGCGGCCACGGCCGCCGACGCGACGACGACGATTGTGTAATCCATCGCGCCGTACTTGCGGAGATACTCGACCGTCTGCGCGACCGTCGATTCCTTTTGGCCGATGGCGACGTAAACGCAAATGACACGTTCGGTCTTTTGATTCAGAATCGTGTCGATGGCGATGGTGGTCTTGCCGGTCTTGCGGTCGCCGATGATGAGTTCACGTTGACCGCGGCCAACCGGCGTCATGGCATCAATAGCCTTGATGCCTGTCTGCAGCGGCGTTTTTACCGGTTGGCGTTCGACGACACCAGGCGCAATTGACTCAAGCGGCCGGGTCTTATCGGTGACAATTGGGCCTTTGCCATCCATTGGATTGCCAAGCGGATCAACCACGCGGCCAACCAGTGCATCGCCAACTGGTACAGAAAGCAAAGCACCCGTCGTGCGGACTTCGTCGCCTTCTTCGATGCCAAGGTAGTCGCCGAGGATGATGACGCCGACGGAGTTTTCTTCGAGGTTGAATGCCAGACCGCGGACGCCGGCGCGGGTGAACTCCACCAATTCGCCCGACATCACATTGGATAGGCCATAGACGCGCGCAATGCCGTCGCCCACTTCGAGGACTTTACCGACCTCGCGGGATTCGACCTTGTCACGATACGTCTCGATCTCAGACTGCAGGACCGAGACGATCTCGTCGGCGTTGAATCTCATGCGTGCCTCTCTCAATCAGTTGATTCTTCAAAGTCTCAAGCCGGCCACGGACCGACAGGTCGATCAGCTTGTCGCCGACCTGCACCTGCATCCCGCCCAGCAATTCTTCATCGATCTGTTCGACCAGCACCGGTTGCATCTGGAACTGCGTCGCGGCCAACTCGCGGACCTTGGCCCGTTGATCATCCGTGAGCGGCGTGGCGGAACGCACTAGCACACGGACTCGTTTGTAGTGATCATCACGCAAGCCGCGGTACATGGCGGCCGTGGGCCGCAGAATGTCCAGTCGGTTGTGCTTGTTCAGCACGAGCAGGAAGTTCAGGAACAGCGGCTCGGCCTTGCCTTCGAACACTCTGCGGAACACTTCGTCTTTTTTCGACCGCGGAATCGTGCCATCCGTCAGTAGCGTTGCCACATCCGATTTCGATTCCTGCTGTACCAGCGGATTACCGATCAGTGAGTCGAACGACTCCTGAAACTCGTCGATCCTGTTGGCCTTGATAGCGGCCCGCAACAAGGCATGCGCATAGACCCGGGCGATGCGCAGCACGTCCACGTCGAAGACGGATGGCGCCCGCGTCGGATCAAGATCGTGAATATCCTTGAATGCCATCAAACGCTCGTTTTGCGGAGTTCAGCCACGGCTTCATCAATCAGCCGACGCTGCTGATCGCCATCGAATTGCTTGCGAATCGCCTTACCGGCGACCTGAGTGGCCAGCGACGCGGTCTTCGTCCACAGCGATTGCATGGCCTGATCGACTTCGATTTGGATTTCGCGCTTGAGCCGCTCACGCTCGGTGGTGATATCCGCCCGCGCTTTGGTCAACAGGTCGTCGGCCGTCGTCTGCGCGTCGCGCTTAGCTTCGTCGATGATTGCTTTGACCTTGTCGGCCGCTTCAGCACGTTCCTTGGCCAAATCGGCCATCAACGCCTTAGCTTCGTTTCGTGCTTTTTCCGCTTCGGAAAGGCCTTGTTCAATGGCGTCGGCACGCGACTGGAAAGCGGTGAGCACCTTCGGCCAAATGAACTTGCTGGCGAAAAAGAAAAACAGCAGGAAGATGACAACGGTCCAGATGCCGAGGTCATAACGCAGCGAAGCCATCTTGTTAATGGCCGGCGGCGTTTTGTTGACGACTTCATGCACGTGCTCGTGTTCAACCACGCGACGAAACTCAGCCAACTCGCTCGGCTTGGAAAGATCAAAGCGCCAAACCTTGTGGGCGCCGTCGTGGTCTTCGCCGATGACTTCGTAGATGGGCGGCTGGCCGTGGCCTTTGTCGCCATGCTTTGCTTCATCCGAAGCAAAAGCGGGCATCGCAAAGCCAGCCAATACCAGCACCAGGGTGTAGCGCAAGCGGAACATCGACACGCCCCCACGTTCCTGCCTGCGGATCAAGCCCCGCAAGCAGAAAACTTTGCTCGTTCTCGAACCGCTTAGACTGCCACGAATACGACGAGTAGACAAACGATCAAGGCGAAGAACGTGGCACCTTCCAAAAGGGCCGCGATCGTCACCATGCTGCCGCTCACCTTGTCGGCGACTTCCGGCTGGCGCGACATGCTTTCGAGAGCCGCCGCACCGATTTTGCCGAAGCCGATTCCGGCTCCGATCAACACAATGCCCGCGCCAATACCGGCACCAATCGCACGACCATAAAACGGTGCGGCGGGCACTGCAACGACTGCATTCGTGCCGGGTCGCGGCGGATCGCCTTGCGCCAGTGCCGACATCGCCGTCGAAGCGAATACCAGGAGAGCTAATGCCAGGAGGCGAGTCAGTTTCATCATTGGCCCCTTTTTGCCGTTCGTTAAGTAAGTCTTTGGGCGACTTTAGTTACCGCCACTTTTTTCCCGTCCACGACGAGAGTGATTCGTTGGTTGACGTTGTTTTATGGCTCAATGTTGAGGGTGCAAGGCTGCTCCCATGAACAGAGCCGTGAGATACGAAAAAACATACGCCTGCAACCAGGCGACGAACAATTCGAGTACGCTGAGCAGGCCGATCATAATGACGCTGCCGATTGACACCGGCCAAAAGGCGAACATGTTGTCCTTGGCCATGATGATGAACGACATGATGAATGCCAGTACCAGGTGACCGGCAAACATGTTCGCGAACAAACGAACGGCTAGCACGAACGCCTTGATCAGGTGACCGAAAAGCTCAATGCCGCAGATCAACATGGCGATGGGCACACCCAGGCCAAACGGCGCATCAATATGCGGAAAATGATGACCCAGGTAATGTCCAATCCCCTGTTTCTGTATCGCAACACCGTGAATCACCGCAAAGGCGATCAGGGCGAGTGTGCCCGTGACCGCCAGGCTGGCGGTGGCCGATCCCATCCATGGCAGCAAGCCGATGACGTTGTTGAAAAAGATAAAGAAGAACAAGGTCCAGAAAAACGGGACGAACTTGTCGCCTTCGTGATCGCCAAGATTCGGCCGGACGATCTTTTCGCGGACGAATGCCAGCATCCACTCGATCAAACGGTCCCATTTGCCCGTGGGCGCCCGGTTGGCGCGCATCCGGTTGGCAAACGGAATCATGATTGCGAAGACGAGACCGACCGCGATGAGTTCCAAAGCAATGAACTTGCTCAGGCCAAACGGCAAGTTAAACCCAATATGTCCCGTCTCAAAAAACTCCCAGTACTTGGAGTCGACGACGTGTCCGAAGGCGTCGGCCAATAACATGTCGAGGAAGTCTCCAGTCTAGGGTCGTCGATGCCTCAGCCAGTGTCGGGTTTGCAGTGCGAGCGCGACCTGGTAAAAAACCAGCGTCGCCAGCCAGAAACCCGTGCCGACCCACTCGCGGGCCGTGTAGTAAACCGCCACCGCCCCACTCAAAGTCCACGCCGCACGAAGCAGCATCCCCGGCGGGAGCACGATCAAACCACGATTGATAGAGTTTTTACGAAGCCCAGCCGCGTCGGCAACCCGAGCGGTAGCGATTGGCACGACGCAGAGTAACCACGCTGCGGCAGCACCCGTTAGGCCGCGCGCGCCGTCAGCAACGTATGCAATGACCGCAACGAACAGCCCTGCCACGGGATACGGCCAGTCCTGCCTGAGTGACCTCATGGCTTCTTTGGCCGATTGAGCAGAATCAAATGATAAACTCCAAGCGTGAGTCCCACGACGGCTCCGATAATGGAACACCAGGGTGTCCACTCCTTCCAAAGGTCGATTGCGATCCCCGCACCGATCGGAACGACCATCTCCGTGCCCACGGATGCCAGCGACATTAGCCGCGCCGCCGTTGTGTCGAAGTCTTTTTGTGCC
>JANNLP010000588.1:0-2247 GCA_031396905.1 Gemmataceae bacterium | reverse complement strand
CCGACGACGAGGAGCGCGGCGCCCTCGGTATGCACTACACCAGCGTGCCGAACATCCTCAAGGTGCTCAACCCGCTTTTCCTTGATGAGCTGCGGGCGAATCTCGACGAGGCCGGCGACGGCAAGACGCCTGGCTCGTTGCGAAAGCTGTTGAACCTGCGCAACCGCATCGCCCGCATCCGCGTTTTCGACCCAGCGTGCGGATCGGGTAATTTCCTCGTCATCGCCTATAAACACATGCGCGAGATCGAAGCGGAGATCAATCGCCGCCGCGGCGAGTCCGATCGGCCGTCAGAAATCCCCCCAACCAACTTCCGCGGTATCGAAATCCGCCACTTCGCAACCGAGATTGCCCGCCTTGCCCTGATCATCGCCAAGTTCCAGTGCGATGCGCTCTACCGCGGTCCACAACTCGCCAGAGCCGACTTCCTGCCCCTCGAAAAAGCCAACTGGATCACCCGCGGCAACGCGCTCGCGCTTGACTGGCTTAGTCTTTGCCCGCCAACTGGCACGGGTGTGAAGGTCGTTGGCGATGACCTGTTCAACACGCCACTGGATCAAGCCGAGATGGACTTCGAGAATGTCGGCGGCGAAACGTATATCTGCGGGAATCCACCGTACAAAGGGAGCAAGTGGCAAACACCGGAGCAAAAGGACGACCTTAAGCAGGCTTGGGCTAAGTTTCCGAGGTTGGCGAAGACGACAGACTACGTTTCGGGCTGGATCGCCCGTTACCTTGAATACGCCGCTCAGGTCCCGGACGCAATTGCCTCATTCGTCACGACAAACAGCATTTGCCAAGGCCAGCAAGCAACTGAGATTTGGCCGGTTGCCTTTAGATCGGGCATCGAAATCCGGTTCGCTCACGCACCGTTCGAATGGAACAACCTAGCCAGCCACAACGCGAGCGTTACCGTCATTATCATCGGACTAGGCGAGCGTGAAACTAGTCAGAAGCGGTTGTTCATTGGCGAACATGTGCGAGAGTGCTCCGTAATCGGGCCATATCTTGTGCCGAACAGAACTGACGTGGTGGAAAAGCGAAATGAGCCGATTGGGGAACAGTCAACCATGCTATTCGGCAACATGCCGCGAGATGGGGGACATCTGTTCCTAAGTTCAGATGAAGCGGCGGAGCTTCGATCCGACTTTGCTGCCAAGGCATTTGTCAGGCGCTTCGTCGGGTCTGAAGAGCTAATTCATGGCAAAGAACGGCACTGCCTATGGATCAATGTCAGAGATTTCGAGGCGGCACAGGCAATTCCATTTGTCGCCAGGCGGTTGGAACTCGTCGCCGCAAATAGAGAACAGTCACAAGCTGAATCCACACGCGACTTCGCTCGCCGTCCATATCGGTTTGTTCAGATCGCCGGAGTTGCCAGCAAATCGGTTATTGCCATCCCACGAGTCTCATCTGAGAGACGACCATTTCTTCCAGTAGATTACCTGACAAGCGATTTCATCATCGGCGACAGGAACTTTTCGCTTTATGATGCCCCGCTTTGGAATTTGGCCCTGGTTGCCTCTCGTCTCCACTTGGTTTGGATAGCGACGGTGTGCGTGCGCCTTCGGTCTGATTTCTCCTACTCCAACACCCTCGGCTGGAACACCTTCCCCGTCCCCCCGCTCTCCGATCAAAACAAAGCCGACCTGACTCGCTGCGCCGAGGACATCCTGCTGGCCCGCGAGGCGCATTTCCCGGCAACGATTGCCGACCTGTATGACCCAGACGAGATGCCGGACGATTTGCGGGCGGCCCACGATCGGAATGACGAGACGCTTGAGCGCATCTACATCGGCCGACGATTCAAGAACGACACCGAGCGCCTGGAAAAGCTATTCGAGCTGTACACGCAAATGACAGCCGGGCAGCCACCCGCCAAGAAGAAGCCGGCGGGTCGGAAGAAGAAGGGGAATGGTGCATGAGTGGGCCAGTGCATTTAGCCGCGGAGCGGGGCATGTGTGGGTCGGTGCATTTAGCCGCGTAGCGGCGGCACACGGTAGCCCACGGCGCCAGCCGTGGGAAAAGCGTCCCCATTTGTCGATGCCCCGGTAGGGGCGATAGAGATTGTGTTTCGCCCCTACCGGGGCGGGGAACATGCGAGGGTGTCGCAAACCCACGGTTTACACCGTGGGCTACCGTATGTCGCCCCTACGGGGCTGGGAACATTGGTGCGCGCCGAATTCCCACGGTTACCACCGTGGGCTACCGTGTGTCGCCCCTGCCGGGGCTGGCGCACGGATCGCC
>JANNLP010000552.1:0-5218 GCA_031396905.1 Gemmataceae bacterium | reverse complement strand
CCATCCGAATTGCGAACGACGTCGCATGGTACGAGATCTCCGGCAGCGTTGCGCAATTTGACCAGCGGCCGCAACCCATCAACCTCCGCCCCGATGGACACGGTCAGCACTCGAGTTGTTCCCTCGATGCCGGACACTTCGATTCTGTAAACATCCATGTCAGTGGCATCGACGAACCGTGCGTCAATGCCGAAGTTCCCCGCGCTGGACGGGGTGTCTGCCAAAATGCGAGCCGTGGCAATGCTATCATCGGTGTGGTCGTCATTGACGACCCAGTTGGCGGTCGGTCCGTTGCCGGAAGTGGACGAACCGGGATTGAAGTCAATTTGAAGCTGGTACTGTCCGACAGCGAAGTCAACATTGGCACGTTTGACTTGGATGACGTATGTTCCACCGGGTAGGAGACCGCCGACAGTTGCTTCCAATTCACCGGCTTTTGGGATGGACACGGTAAAGTCTTCCACTTCTTCCGCATTGGTGGACATCACCACGAATTCGCCTTCAAGAAGGCTCATGCCTCCGGTGATCAGTCGAATCGCAATGTCGCCAACGGCGTTGTCCGGCACTCGGAACGAATAGAAGTCATTGTCGTTCTGAGTCGAAAGGTCAGCCACCAGTTCGACGATCGATTGGCCATTGGCCGCCAAGGTCAACGGCACGGCGATTTTTGTTGCCGAGTAAAAGGCATCATTGTTGATCGTTGCATCGTAGTCGTCTTCCTGACGAGCGCCGTAGAGCGCGATGAGGTTGTTTTCATCGGCCGTGATGAGACCCAAACGTACATCCTGGTACACCTCGTACATCGGCGAATCGATGTTGGAGCTGTTGCCGATGCTGAGCGCATGGCCGGCTTCCTGCAACATGAATGTGTAGAGGTCGTACTGTGTGGCGCTGCCGCCGATGCAGATCGGCATCGACGTATTGATAATGATGTCGCCGGCGCGGGTTCCGCCGGCCGGTCCGGGTGGCGTGGTGATGGCCAGCACGTCCGACGAAAGTGGCCGCCCGGAAACGCGAATGTCGCCAAATCGCAGGTCGTGCTGGGACCGGCCCGCGGCACCCATGGCCGCACCGTTATCGCTGACCAGCCCGACGTCGACGTCGGCAACCGCGGTCCACTCTTGCACGGCGCGAAGAACCTCGGCCTGCCAGGTGGAATTGGCGACACCGCCGGCTGCGAAATACGCGGACAGATTACTATTGATGCCCTCGACGGGTGTGCCGTCGGGCACGAAGCTCAGTGTGACCTGGTGATTGGCCCAGGGGATGCCAAATTGCGCGGGGACATCGCGGCGCTCCAATGCAAGACAATGGAGCCGGGTGGATCGAGACATGACGGTCCTTTCGTTTTGGACCTCCATGTCGTGTGAGTGCAGCCATGCGAATTGGCGGCGCGGCGAACAGTTTGCCGCGTGGGAGCCGCGCGAGAAGTGTCGGAAAAGCCGACAGCTGGTGTCGGAATAACCGACACGGGACGCCAAATGAGTCCATTTTTTCGGGGTAGGGACACCGACAATAGTCGTCGATGCTCCCGTTATCCAAATATCGTGCCAGCGGTCAACAAGAAATGACTTAGTCTTGCGATTGAATGCGTTCCCGATCTAAGGGTTTTAACTTTGCGGCAAGTTCGGTAAGTTCGCGATACTCGGGCAGTTCGCGGAGTTTTTTCAGGTCGGGATCGGATACCAACTCCCGCGCCAGCGACCGTTGCAGTTTAATGGCATTGGCGATCAATCTCACCGCTTCGTTCAGATGATTGGGATGTTCCAAAGTGAGAGCGTAGACGCAGCCCACCTGGTAGTGAATTCGCGGTTGCTCGCTGAGCGACAGACATTTCTTCGCATCCCGGACGGCTTCGTCAACCCGTCCGACGCGTGCCAGCAAAACGGCCCGACCCGCCAACCCCGCCGTTGAATTCGAGTAGCGTGACACCAATCGATCGAGAACGCCAATTGCCGTTCCATACATGGCTTCGCCCATTTGATCCAGCACTTCCGCTTGACTGAGAAGAGCGTTGATCATCATGGGATTCAAGACTTCGGCCTGACGAAAATCCGCCAGCGCCCCATCGCGGTCATCGACGGCGAGCCGTGCCCGACCGCGCACGGCGTAGTCCATGGCTGTGTGAGCCGGCAATGTGATCACGGCGAGACAATCCGCGTCGGTCTTTGTTTGGCCCGGCTGCTTCGGAAAGCGTAGTTCAGAGCGGGCCCACAATGCACGGAGTCGAAATGCATCGCTTTCGATCAACGGCTGCAGGACTGCTTCGGCCATTTCTTTCTGCTTCAATCGGATATGACATTTCACAATCTGAAATACGACGTCGGGTTGAGAATCGGACAAATGCCTGGCTTCCTCAAAGTCGCGCAGGGCGACCTGGTAGAGGCCAAGGTGGTAGTTGGCCCACCCGCGATTGGCCCAGGCGTGATGGCTATTGGGATTCAGCCCGATGCACATGGTGTAACTGTCCACCGCTTCGCGTTCGAGGGCCATCTTGTACTGGCAGTTTCCCAATAGCAGCCAGGCACCGAAATGCTGCGCATCGGACTTGGTGAGCGGCTGCAAAACCGCCATGCACGCAGCAAACCGATCGTTGCGATACAAATCGAGGGCGGTCAGGTAACGATCCAACGGCGACGCGATCGCGGCATTGCTGGCTGCCGACGCGGCGGCACTGGCCGCGCTTTCGTCACCGGCCAGCTTCAATATCTGCTCCCGTTGTTTCCACCAATAATGCGGTCGGCCATCGGCGGGAAACAAGTCCATTTGCGCGTCGCTGAGATTCTTCAGTGCCTGCACATGATCGGCATTATTCTTGGCGTCGGCACGACCCAGCTCGGCCAGTGTGAGAAGTCCCATCAACTCGCCAAGTCGTACTCGCAAGCGACCTTCATCGGCCGACGTGAGGGGTGCCACCCACGGACCATTCCGCCAATCTGTACGCTCGGGTAATCCGTATTGCGCGAGTGCTTGCCGGACTTCGGTCAAAGCGGGAACCCGGAACTCGCCTTCCGGCGCGGGGACGAGATCGTGACGTAGCTGTTCGGTGGTTTTTAGAAACGCAGTCAACTGGGCTTCCGCAGCACGTTGCATTAAAGCGATGCCCTGTTCGTTGGACTGTCGCCAATAATGGAAAAGGCCAAACCCGAGTCCGAATGCAACTGTCAGGGCGACAGCGGCCAAGCCGCCCAGCGTCGTCGCTCTTTGATGGCGTCGCTGCCACTTGGCTATGCGTTCTTTCGTGGACGGCTCGGCGGCATGGCGCAATGGCAAGTTGGCCAGTTGGCAATCGAGGTCTTCCTGCAATGCCCGGGCCGTGGCGTAGCGGTTGTTTCGATCAAACGCCAGGCACTTGCTGACGATGGCGTTGATCGCGGGAGTGACGGCCTCATTGATCGTGGTCAGCGATGTCGGTCCGCGCTGCCGTTCGTCGAGCATCTTGCGGATCGTCTCCGGTTTGGCACCGTCGTAACGGCGGAACGCTGCCTTTCCCGCCAACAATTCGTAAAGAACCAGCCCAAGCGAATACACATCGGCCCGCCCGTCGAGTTGCACGGGTTGCGTGTCCAAGTAAGCTCGCAACTGTTCGGGAGCCATGTACGGCACCGTGCCACCACGGGCCGGGGTGATGCTGCGACAGTCGGTGGACAGATTGAAATCGAGCAGCATTGGCCGGCCATCGTCGGCCAACAGAACGTTGGCGGGTTTAACATCACGGTGGATAATGCCGCGATCATGCGCGTGGGCCAGACCGTCGGCGAGTCGTGCACCGAGCCACATGATCGCGTCCACGAACGAAAAGCGGCTGAGCAGTTCGAAATTGGGTAGCGCGCCAGGTGCCAGGTTCGGCAGCGGTACCGGCAGGGCAATATCGAAATGACTTGGACTGCTCGAATCATTGACCAGCCGTGGCAATTCGCCGGCCTGGGTCGACGCCCTCCGACATGCCAGCGTGCTGACGAAGTGTTGGCCTGAAGTCGGGATGCTGTGCGACGATGCCAACTCACGGCACACATCAGCCAGCGTAGTCGAGCCGAAGAATGGCATACACAATGCACGCAGCTCGCAATCCCCATGCGTCGAGTAGATCGGCATGATGTTGGTGTGCTGCAATTGCGCGAGCGTCTGCGATTCGTCGAAGAACTCCAATGTCACTTTGAGTGCAACCAATCGGTCGGCCATGGCGGTCTGGTGCGCGAGGTACACGCGGCCAAACGATCCGCGGCCTAACTCGGCGATAATGGCAAAGCCTTCGAACTTTTCGCCAATTCGCGGCAGCACACGCTGATTGGGTAACGGCAAATCCGGCTCGTCACCTAAACGTCGCACCGTGGCCTGGGATGATGTCGGGTAAGGCGTCTCTGCAAGTTCGGCGACAAGATCATGTTGTTTGAGGGGTGCGGCTGCATCCATGACGGACTCGCTGAAATGGTCGGAGGGGGACCAACTGCGTCGCAACAGTAATAATGGAGTGCGGTGCAGTACTCAATATACGCTGAATCCACTATGAATTGGAATAACAATTGCCGCATTTTCTTGCCGGCGGTCGGATGGCTCGGGCCTCTTCCATCGGGGTGGCCGCCGGTGTATGATAGCGGAGTTCGCGGAACTGGGTCGGTTGGGTGCCGGGCTGCTTCCGCTGGAGATCGTGCCATGACCTCGCAGCCGCCTCGCCGCCGCCGCCTTGAAGTCGAAGACATCGGCGATATTACCGTCGTAAATTTCCTCGACAAGAAGATCCTCGACGACCAGAACATTCAGATGATCGGCGAGCAATTGCTCAGCCTCGTCGAGGAACTTGGCCGGCAAAAGATACTGTTGAACTTTGCCAACGTCGAGTTTCTTTCGAGCGCTGCCCTCGGCAAGCTGATCGTACTGAACCGCAAGCTCAACGAGACGGGCGGCAAGCTGGTGCTTTGCAACATTGCCCGTGACATTTACGAAGTGTTTGAGATCACCAAGCTGAACAAAGTGTTCGCCATCGCCAAAGACGAACAGAGCGGCTTGCAGTCGTTTTGACCCCTTTTCTCGCTTGTGAAATGGCGATGAACCGCAAACAGCCTCATGCCCGGGACTTGACCATCCCGAGCGATCTCAACGAGGCCCACCAACTGCAGAGTGAAATCGAGGCGGCACTGGCCGCGGCGTCGTTTGGCGAGCGCGATGTCTTCGCCGTGCGCCGGCGCAATTCCGTTCTCGCGCCCAGGAGTTGCGCGCG
>JANNLP010000542.1:0-2067 GCA_031396905.1 Gemmataceae bacterium | reverse complement strand
CGCGAATGACCAGCGACGTCGTGTTTCGGGTGAAGTTAACGCCGGCACCGGTAAGTGTGACTACGAGCGTTTCGTTGGTCTCCAGACCGGGATCGTTCACAATCGGGATGTTGATCGGCATCGACAAATCGGTCGGACCGAAGGTCACAGTGCCCGAGGTCGGACCCGTGTAATCCGCGCCGGTAGCCGTGCCACCGGTGATCGCCCAGTTGACCAGCAAAGTGCCTGTGGTGGCACCCGGTCGTTGCACAGTCAAAGTCGCGGTGCCGGCATCTTCGTTGACGATGAAGGTCGGCTCGGCGAAGCGCACGGTACCGTTTCCGGATGGAGCCGAGTAGATCAGCGTCAGCTTCGGCCGAAGGTTTGGTCCAATCTGATCCGAGCTATCGAAGTCCCAGCCATTGGTTGTGTCGTTGTGAATCACCCAGCCGTTGTTCGTCGCGGTCTGGTTCGCCCAAGCCTGAAGCGTATCGACCGACAACTGAACATCCTGCGGCCCAAACAGCGATGCGTTGGGAACGAGACCATCGGGGATTACGGAAGCCTCGACATCATCGTAAGTAACGCCATCGGTGATGCCGGCCGCCGGACTCGCGAAGCTTGCATTGAATTCGTTCCAACTGGACAACATGCGGTGCAGCGTAATCCGGGTGGCCACGCCGCTGCCATCGGTGACATTAAACGTGATGAAGCCGCCGTAAATCGTGGATCCAATTGGCACCTGGCCGGGGCCGCTGCCGAAAAGATCATCGAAGCGAATCAGGCCCTGATCAGGCTTTTCGAGGTCGCTCGACAGAGTCGGATCGTCGTCACTGCGATCGATCGCCATGGTGAGATCGCCGCCGAGTTTGTCATTGGCCAACCAGCCGTACAAACCGACGTCGCGGGTTCCGGTGTACTCGCCAACCAGGTCGCCATCCTGGAAGGTCAACACCGATGCGTCATCGTCGGCGAGTGTGACTTTGGTTTGAGAATTCACAAGCGCGAATGGTGTACCGGGATTCGACAGATTGACGAAGAAACTCTCGAAGCCCTCGGGATTGCTGTCGTTGTTGAGCGTGATGACGATTGGCTGCTGATCGATGCCGATGCCGAAGCTGAGCAAGCCGGAGTTGGCGGTGTAGTCATTGCCGGGACCGGCCAAAGCCGATCCGTCGGCCGTTGCAAATTGCACGCTGGTCGCAATGGAGTTGTCGCCGGTGCGATTGACAAACAGGGTCACCGTGCCGGCCGTCTCGCTGACGCTGACCAAAGTGACACTGAACGCAATGCCGCGCGGCACGTTCGGATCGCCCGGAGTGATTTGTCCGCCCGGCGGAGTTCGCCCGCTGCTGAAATTGCCCGGCGAATAAATCACCGTCGCGCCGTTCAATTCACCGTTGTACCACGCGCCGGTGCTGTTGGATTGCCGATCACCATTCACCCGGGTGAAGGCATCGGTGCAAAAGCGAGAAACTTCGCCGAGGACATTGTGATCATCCGGAATGGTGACGCGAACGCCGGGACGGACGATGCTGACGACGCGATCGGCTTGCCCGTTGGGGCCTTCAGCGCTGCCGACCGAATCCAGGAAGATACCTGGCCGATTGCCGAGCAGGGGAACAAAAGGATTGATGTCGAGCACGCCATCATTGAGGAATGGCGTCGCATCATCGACATAGGTTCCGACACTGGTGTCGTAATCGGTGCCCTGCACGACCGGATCGTCTGGGCTGTACACGAGAACAAACGACAAGACGTCGTCGGAAATGCCGCCGCCCACGGTATCGAGTTGCGTCGCAATCACGCGCGTCGTCGCCGCGGGCACGGAGTACTTGAAGTTCGTAGGCGTCACAACCAGCAACCCGCTGGAGCCGATCTGCTTTCCGCCGAGGTCGATGACGATGTCGGCTTTGCCGACGCCGCCTGTCACGGTGGATTCGCCGTTGAACACCGCCAAATAAGTGCCGCCTGGAATGATGGAGTTGGCCACGCCGGCGATCTCCACGTACTCATAGCCGTCGTCGGCGATACCCGTCATGTTGGCGACCATCTCATTGAGCAGCAGGTCGTTATCGGCAATGTTGA
>JANNLP010000524.1:0-1882 GCA_031396905.1 Gemmataceae bacterium | reverse complement strand
AATCGCCGAGCGGCCCGCCGCGAGTGCTGCTCTTTACCGGCGCAACGGCTGAGGCTGGTACGACAACGGTGTTGTTGAACCTGGTACGACAACGGTGTTGTTGAACCTGGCGCTGACAATTGCCCGCACCGAATCGGCGCGTGTGACAGTGATCGACGCCAACGCGGCTCGGCCATCGCTGGCGGAGAAACTTGGTCTCTCCTCCGGCCCTGGTCTGCGCGATGTGCTGGCCGGCCGAACCCCCCTGCCCTGGGCCATTCAGGCGACACGCATGAAATCGATGCGGGCACTTTCGAGTGGTCGAATCGGCACGCCGCTGGCTGATGCCGGTTGGCCGCCGTTGATGGATCGGTTGCGTTCGGAATCCGATTGGGTGCTGATCGTCGCTACCGTTTGGACACGCCCCGCAGAGGCTGTGCCTCTTGCGGACTGTTGCGACGCCCTCTATATGGTGGTGCGCCAACCGGACGCCGACACGACCACGGGTCAGGAAATACAACGCGGCATCCTGGAAGCCACTGGCCGATTGAAGGGTTGCATCATCACGCAACGGTAAGCCCTCACTTCCCCTGCAATTCTCTTGCTACGTCTTCCGTTCGCTTCATCGCGCGGAAGACATTGCCGCCCAGCACCTTCTTGATGTCGTCAGCACTGTGGCCGCGATCCAGCAAAATCTGCGTGATGACAGGATACGTTGACACGTCTTCGAGTTGCTCGGGCAGTAGCGGTATGCCGTCGAAATCCGAACCCAATCCAACGTGATCCACACCCGCGACCTTGATGATGTGTTCGATGTGATCGACGACCTTGTACACGGTGCCGCGTGGGATCGGATTAGCTTTGAACCACTCGCCGACTTTCTTTTCCAGCTCGGCATCGTCTGTAATGGTCTTCTTCATTTCGCGATACGCAGCCATGAAAACGCGAGCCGCCGCCGCCCCCTCGGGCACTATGAAACCCGAATAGAAGTTGACCATCACCACACCGCCATTGGCTTTGAGTTGCTTCAACACTTCATCGGGCACGTTGCGCGGATGATTGGACAAGGCATACGCCGATGAATGCGATGCAATGACCGGAGCGCGGGTGATCTTCAGCACGTGGTTCATCGTGTCCGGCGACACATGCGAGATATCAACAATCATGCCGAGCCGGTTCATCTCGGCAACAACTTGTTCGCCGAACGTGGACAGGCCATTTGATTTCGGCTTGTCGGTTGCGGAGTCGGCCCAGTCCAGGGAGTCGGAATGCGTCAGCGTCATGTAGCGCACGCCGAGTTGGTTCAGCATCCGGAGCGTGCCCAGCGAGTTGTCGATGCTGTGGCCGCCTTCGACGCCGATGAGCGAGGCAATCTTGCCCTCGCGGCGGGCGGCCAGGATGTCGTCGGTGGTGCCGGCAAAACGAAACGCGTCCGGGTAGCTGGCGATCATGCGATGGATGGTGTCGATCTGTTCCAGCGTCATCGTGACGGCTTTTCCCTTCGCCACCGATGACGTAGGCACATAGGCCGACCAGAATTGTGCCCCGACGCCGCCCTTCCGCAGCCGCGGAATGTCGGTATGCAGCCGGGGCTGCAGCCGGCTGATGTCGATCTTTACGAATCCGCCGTCGGATCGCGACCGCAGTTCCCACGGCAAATCGTTGTGGCCGTCGAAGACCAGCGACTCGCGATGGATCTTCATCGCCGCCTCGCTGACCACCACTTTGCTGGTCGGCGGCTCGGCCTGAAGCCAGGATGTCGTTGCCAATATAAGCGACGCCAAAGCCAGTAGATGTTGACGTTTCATGTTCAGTCTCAGGAACCAAGGTGAGCAAGGGCCGATGAAACCATCGTCCGGATTTGCTACGGGCAGGGCAAGTGACGGGCGTTTTCTGACTGGAC
>JANNLP010000513.1:0-32920 GCA_031396905.1 Gemmataceae bacterium | reverse complement strand
GCGGCGTGCAGCGACGCTATGCGGCACGAACTCAAATCCCGGCTCGCTTCGCAAGTGCTTGATATTGCGAACGCTTCCGGTGGAGAGGTTGTCTAACACTGTCACTCGATGACCATTGGCCAGAAGCGCCTCGGACAAGTGCGAGCCGATGAAGCCGGCGCCGCCGGTAAGTAGGTAGGAAGCCATAGCAATTGCTTTCTCTTAGGCTTTGAGGGTCGTTAGCATTGTGCGCGCGCGACGCAGCGCACGGCGAATTTGAAAATGCGCTTGGCCGCCACCTTGCAGATAGGTGCGCCAGCGCGTGATGTTCCGGTAGTACCACATCTCGATCCGGGGCAAATCGTGAGGATTGCTTTTGGGCTGTGCTCGGCCCATGGCGGTACCGACCGCCAACTGATAATGCCGGCCGATTTCTGATCGCACGTCAGCGGATGTTCTCCCAAACGGCGCGGCAAAACATGCGGCCGCTCGACCCACATGATCCTCAATCTGTCGTTTCGATTCCACAATCTCGACTTGCGCCACGCTGCGCGGTAATGTTGTGAGGTCCACGTGGCCAATAGTATGGCCGCCAAAATCGACGCCTTCTCGGGCCAACTCGGCAATCGTGTCCCAAGACATCAACGGACGGTGGTCGGAACCCTGGTCCCAATCGACATCGCCTCCGACCCTGCCCGTGGGCAGGAACACGGTTGCCGACCAGCCGCGCTGTTTGAGTTCAGGCCAGGCAACGCTGGCAAAATCTTCGTAACCGTCGTCAAAGGTTAGTACAAGCGAGCGAGGTGATAGTTCGCGTTCGCCGCGGCACCAATCGGCCAACTCTCTTAACGCAATCACCTGATAGCCGCATTCTTGAATAACGGCCATCTGTCGAACGAAGGTCGCCGGTGCAATGCACGTCGGGCCACTCCCATCGGAAATGGAGTGGTACATCAGGATGTTGACATCATTGGCTGGCATGATTCAGTTGGTCGTTGCCACGGCTGGCTCATTGTGATTGACGGCATCCCACGGCACTTCGCCCCATTTGCGCTCGGCACCACGCTGGAGGTAGTCGAGGTACATTTCCATGTGGGCTTCGCGTGTCCACCATTTCACGAAAGATTGATAACCGTTCTCGCCCAATTCATCTCGCAGAGCCGGTGTCGTGGCGACGCGGTGAAGAGCGTCCAGCAGTTCGTCATCGGTTTGATAAGTGAAGCCGCCGCCGCTGTCGCGCACAACTTCGGGCAACGCACCAAGATCTCGGACAATGGCCGGCGTCTTGCGGGCGAACGCCTCGATGATGATCAAGCCGAAGGTCTCAAAGGTGATCGACGGTACGAGACAAGCCAATGCATGATGATAAAGCGCGCCGAGTTCGCGCTGCGGTTTCGCGCCAAGGAAGCGAATGCGCGAATTACTATTGGCACGCGCTTTCAATTCGGCTTCGTAAGTGCCGCTACCGACCACCAACAGATCGTAATCGCCGACGCGATCCCAGATAGCAATGAGCGTCTGCAGACCCTTAATCAACTCCAGACGACCAACAAATAAGAAGTAGGGTCGAACTTGCGGCCGTTGGGCGGGCTGCTGCCAATCGCTGTCGGCACGTTCAATGAAGTACGGCAAATGTTCAACGGGTTGCGGAAAGCCGCGATCGGCGTGCATCCGCGCCGTGAACCGACTGGGCGACACGAATTGATCGACGTGCTTGCTCGTTCGCTCCAATAATCCAGTATAGCGCCACAATTGCGGCGGCCGTTTCGCCTGGAGCGTGCATTTGAAGCACTCGGGCTTTTCGCAGGGCCGGCTGTTGAATTTATAGAGCACATGCGTCGGGCAGATCAGCCAATGTTCATGGGTCGTGTAAATCTTGACCGGCCGGCCCTGTTTTGGTTCCAGAGTCATCGCCGTCGGCCCGATTAACGATGTATTGTGGTAATGAACAACGTCATACTGCTTACTGTCAAGTACTTCCTGAAGCTTGCGCTGTTTGAGCAACGGCCGGCCGGTTTGTTGGGTCAGTAGCGGCGACAACCAGCCCAGGCGACTCCGTAGCTCATGGCGAACCACGTGTGGATGCTCGGCAAAGCGGATCTCCGGTTCGGCCGGGTGTTGCAGGTGATAAGCGTCCACGCAGTGGATGACATCGCAGTGATGGCCCATGTCACCCAGCGCGTGACAAAGGCGATGAATATACATCGCGTCGCCGCCAAAACTGTATGGCGGGTAAAACGTTGTCAGGTGCAAGAAGTTCAGCGGGCGCGTCACGAGGCCACCGGGCACATTTCATTTCGTGAAGAGCGTGTCGCGCGTTGATCGCCCGTGACGTTCTGGAAAACATCTAGCAATTGAAGTGCGGCCGCATCCCAGGTGAGCTGACCCGCGGCCTTCAACCCGGCCTGACGCAGTTGCGCCCGTCGGTCCGGAGAACGCAACACTTCTGTCAGGGCGGTCTCCCAACCATCACGATCCAATGGATCGACAAATACTCCGCCATCGCCTAGCAAATCGGGCAACGGACTCGCCGTCGTCGCCACGACTGGACAACCACATGCTGCAGCTTCAATCGCCGGCAGTCCGAAACCCTCCAGCAGCGACGGCAGCGCCAGCACCGTCGCCCGGTTCAGTAGTAGTGCCAGGTCTTCGTCGGGCAGAAAACCGGTAAACAAAACTTTCTGGCTTAGTCCTAGTTCGTCGACCATTCGCCGAATGGTGCCGTAATAACTGTGAAAGACCTCGTTCAGGTAGTCACCAACCAGCACCAGTCGAACGTCCGAAAGATCATCGCAAGTCGCAATGTTGGCGAACGCGGCGACCAGCGTCTCCAGGTTCTTGTGAGGGTTGAAGCCACCGACGTAGACGATGGTGCGACTGTCCGAAGCAATTCCTAGTTGACACAAGCGCGGGCTGGGTGTGACATTGTCGAGCACTCGAAATGCCGAATCACCCGCTTCGCTGACGACGTGAACACGGTCCGGAGCGACGCCGAAATACTCGACAATGCCGCGGCGGGAATGTTCGGACACTGTCACCAGTGCATCAGCCTGACGCCGGCCCAGCGCTACTTTGGCTTTCCAGAACAGTCGGCCTAGACGACTCGGCAGCGTTAAATGCGGGAACTTCTCCGCGATAACATCGTGGATCAAGACAACTTTTTTCGCCCGGCTCAATACGGGCACGTAGCTGTAGATCGTCGGAAAAAGCACCAAGTCGAAATCGCTCTTAGACAATGCGCGACTCATGCGCCACATGTCCCGAATGCCGCGCCGGCCACTCGCGGAAGCGGCCTCAGCCGTCGGCTTTGACGACGCAACGACGTGGCATTGCGCAGTCGATGGCAGCAATTCGTCGCCCACCGGCGCGTCGAGGACGAAGGTGTACTGGTTGTCTCGATCATTGCCAACAGCGGCGCGCAACAGTGCTCGGGCATGCCGGCCATAGCCGCGCTTGTTGTGCCAACAGGTGGCGTCAACTGCGATATGCATTCCCGCTGCCTTCAACAAGTACCGGAAAAGTACGCGGAACCGCCTGAGCCTCGGATGCCTTACTACGGGTACCGGTATGCCCCGTCACGTAGCCGACCAGCTCGCCGCAACTCCAACTGATTGTGAGTAACGCAGTCAACGGAAGGACCTTGAGAAAAGAGACAAGTCTCAATCGCCGTTTCATGGCAATCATTGCCATTCGTGCAAGCAGGATCGCCGGTAGCGCGGGAGATAGTGCCGCCAGTGTCAATCGCTTGAGTGGGCTGAGAGTTCGACTGCGCGTGGCTGCGTAAGAGCGCCCCCAAACAAACCGCTCCTGCACGGCATGCCCGAATCGCAATCCGATCCTATGTTGGTAGACGATTGCACTCGAACAAAGCGTGATCGATTCACCCTTGGACCTTAAGGCCCAGTTTACCGCAGTCTCGTGAAAGATGTGTTGCCACACCTTTCTTATTTCGTTCAGCGCCGCTCGTTTGTAACAGATGTTGGCATCGCTGGCGAACGGAGTCGAGCCACTGGGGACAGGATTTTGGTACTTGCCAAAGTCGCAAAAATAGACTGACCAGTTCAAAGCTCGATCGATGCCATTTTCGATCGCCCCACCGATCGCGGCCGCCGGCCCGCGGTGGGCGTCGGTCATCGCGGCTGCCCAATGTGGGTCGGCGCGGGCGTGGTCCTCCAGCAAACCGACCAATCTTCCCTGTGCCACTGCGAGTCCGCGCGCCCGGAGTTCATCATGATGTTCGCGACTGCCGCCCTGCCCGGTGACAGTCTTAAGGTCATTACACGGCAGGAAGATCACGCTCGGATGCTGCTTCTGGAACTCTTCCATTCCATTTGAGCCGGCCAGATAGGGGACGATTATCTCAAGGTTCGGCGATCCCTGTTGGCGATAAATCGACTCGAGGCATCCCGACAAATGCGACAAGTCACAATGGCCATCCAACGTGTCGCTTACGATCACGACGACTACCGAAAAGGCCACGGCATTGGCAGCATTGTCAGTCAATTGATTCCTGTCGTCAGTCATTCAACTCGCTCCAAAGCGTCACCGACACCGACCAGGTATCCAAGCCACTCGCCGAAAACGTATGCGGTCACCACCGGAACAAGCATTGGAATGCAAAGCAGGAACTTACCGACATTTTGCCCGCTTTTGAGCACGCGACTGGCGATTCGGCCGATGAGGAGCACAGGAAAAATGGGGGCAGCAACCAAATAAAGAAGGCGTTTGCCGAGGCTCGCGGACAGCCGCTGCGTACCTCCCCAAACGCGACTCAAGAGAAAACGTTGACTCAAGTAGTAACCGAAATCGAATGGTCCGGTATGGAACACACCCATGGATGGCACAGACCGGAATCGTCCTTCCCTTACGAGCTGAGGATGCAAGACGACTTCCCAATACCCTTGTCCAAGTACAGAGTAATGAGCCATGAGTGCGTTGCGATCATAGGCAACATTGGCGCCGTTTAGCAGATAACGCTCACCGCGGTTCCACGGAGGGAGGTAGTTGTGATACTCGGAAAAGTACACGACCCAATCGCGCAATCGGTTGTAGTCAGCATCAAGTATTGGCCCGCCGACCGCAACGTCGCCATCTTGAAATGCCTCGGCAATAGTCTCCAGCCAATCGGGCGGCGCGACACAATGTTCCTCAATGACCGCAACAATGTCGGCGGTAGCCCGTTCGACGCCCATGGCCCGCAACTCGGGCACGCTCGGTCGACCAACCGAGACAGGCACAACGGTAACGAAAGGATAATCTTTCTGCAGTCGATTTCGAGTTTCCCCACCACGTCGATCGACTACGATTACTTCGGTTTTTTGCACTTCCGCTTGCAGACGCAACGAGTCCAGACATCGAAACAGGAAATCGCCCCCCGCCGCCGACGCGATTACGACGGAGATAGACCGGGTGCGCAATCCATTGGGTGCACCAGCCGAACACTCGGGATGTTCAGATGGGGATTCCAACGATGTTTCGTGATCCATCGTTTCAGTCTTCGACGACATAGGACTCAAATTCCCGCCGGTAAGTCGCCCAGCGCCCACGATCGAAAGTACCATCTACCGCCGTGCAGTCAGCGGCCGCGTATGCCATGGCCAGCGTATGGTGCGTGTTGTCGTGGGCGAACAATCCCTGCCGCCCCAATGTGATAATGCCATCGAGTTTGCCTACCCAATCGTCCAGTTTCTCGAAGTGTTGCCGATAACCGCGTGCATAGATCGGATAAGCCTGTGGCAATCGCCGTGAAACCACCTGACGTATCGGCACCTTGATCGGTATCCCGGCTTTCGCTAGCGCATCGCGAACGAGTTCGCCGAGCTGCACATCGCTGAATTGCCACACCTCATCAGCTGTCGAGCAAGGCAATTCGGCACAAAGGACCGTCTTGCCCGGGAGTTCGGCAAGGCAGTAGTTTTTCGGTTCCGACAGCCGCGTGATCTTGATCGTCGATTCGGGGAAATAGTGAGCGTCATACTCCGTGAAACGATCCGAGTCGAGTACCAGATAAATCAGAATCATCGAGCGATATGCCAGCTCCGATGCGGCGGCGATGACTTCCGCAGGTGGCTCGGGTCGAACCAAGCGAATGAGCGCGGTCACCGGAATCGTAGAAAGAACCAGGCGTGATGGGATTCGTTCTTGTTCCCCGGCGACTCCAACGCTGACGGCGCGGCCATTCTCCAAATCCACTGATGTGATTTGGGCTTTGAGCCGTACCTTCGCACCGGCGTTAAGTGCCGCGCGGTGGTACGCCTCGCTGATTTGGCCGTAACCGCCTTTCGGGTAGAAAAACCGCCCCGCGCCCGGTCGCTTCAATCCGGGCACGAGCTTGAGCACCTTGCCGACCAGCTTCGTTAGCGAGCCAGCCGACACGCGCCGTCGCGCTTGCTCGGCATCAAGTTGATCTGGAGACACGCCCCAAATTTTCTCCGCATAGGGAAAATAGAAATCGCGGCATATCGTTCGCCCCAAGCCGCACTGAAGAACGCTGGCAAAGTTTTCATCGCCAGTAGCCTTTCCCGATTTTAATATCGCATCGCGCAACACGCCAAGGATGAAAGTCGGCGGCGTGTGCAGCGCGAGGTTGGCGGGCTTAAGCGGAAAGTGCAGCCAACGACCTCGTAGCCGAATTCGTCCGTGGCGCGGCCGATCCAATAAGTCCGGTCCCAGGAGTGATTGGATGTCGGTAAGAACTTCAGGCGGGCAGCTGGGATGCAAGCGATGACTGCCGTAATCAACGTTCAAGCCAGCCAGCTCGAAACTGCCGGCATTACCGCCGACGGCGTCGTTTCGTTCAAGGACCGTAACTTCAAACTTGCCACGGCGAGCGAGCTGGAGTGCAGCGCCTAAGCCTGCCGGCCCCGCCCCGAGAATCACAATGGGCGTTCGAGCGTCATTCACGCTGCGGTCGCTGTCTCTCGAGTGACTGATGCGATTCGGTTGGGCATTGTCACGGTCAAGCCACCGATCAGGCTGCCAATTGTTATGATGATTTGCCAATAAAGGCTGGTCGCGGCCACCGCGGCCGGGAGCGCGCCGAAAGGCCGCATGAAAAACACCAGTGCCGCCTCGCGCACGCCCAGTCCATTCAAGCTCAAGGGCGCTAAGGCAATGAGCTTGGCAAGCGGCCAAGCCACCAGCCATGCACTTACGTCCACATCAACACCGGCCGTCCGGCCCAGGACCACATTCCATGCCAGGAAACCGGTTTGCACAAGCAAAGACAACAAAAAAGATCGCAAGAGCGCGCCCGGATGACGGGCAAGCACGCCGAGCGCTTCGATGATGCGACCGAATCGGCCGTCAGGTGCATAACGTCGGAGCACCAGGTAAGCCACGCCGATCAGTAAGAACGGAGTGAAAACAATGGCGCTGGCGATCCACAATGATGTACCTATGGGTCCGGAGAACTCCGACGTCCACGCCATTCCGACGCACGACAGCACCAATAACGCCAGACAATCCAACAGACGATCGGCCAAGCTGGCCACGCCGATACCGGCTTTTCCATGCGTGTTCCGCATGACCCATGCCGCGCGAACCACGTCGCCACCAGCTATTCCCGGCAGGCACAAATTGGCGGTTAGCCCGGCAAAATGCGCCTGCAACGCCAGTCGCAGTGAAACGGCCGTATGAGAACTCATCAGCAACCACCACTTGGTGGCCGCCACCAGATGGCCCAACAAAAATCCGACGAGCGCTCCAAGAGCGAGTAAGGCCGGTATGTTTCGAGCCGCCGTCCAAAAATCGGCCAGCGGCACAATCCAAGTCAGCGCTCCAAGCAGCGTGGCCGAGACGATCAGCCGTATGAGCCATAGCTTGCGACTCGTCATACGGTCGACGACCCCGGCGGGAAGAGCTGCAATCGCGAAATCATGTCGGCAAGCAGCCCGACCGACCACACAATGATGGCTGCCAGGAGCGCCATGACGGCAGTTTCGGATAGATTCCACAGGACAATATCCTGGACAAACTTCAGCATGCCCAGCACGAACAACGCAGTGCCCAATGGCAAAAAGACCTTGAGCGGGTTAAACAACACCACCGTTCGCAACACCAGAACCAAGAAATCAAAGAAGTGGCGGGGCCGAATCTTGGAGTGACCGATGCGCGACCGATACTCTATTGGCACGTAAACGACGTTGTGCCCAGTCGATAGCATGGAAAGCGTAATTGTGGTCGTAAACGAAAAGCCCATTGGCAAGATCGGCACGAAGCGCTTTAGAACCGAACGTCGCATCACGCGCAAACCCGAGTTCAGGTCCGGAATGTCGAAATTGACGAGATAACTCGCCAGCTTCTTCAAGAACCATTTCGCTGGCCGGCGAATCAATGGCATGTTGGCATCGGTCGCGGATCGGGCACCGACCACCATATCGTTGCCTTCGGCCCGCGCCATCAAAGCCGGAATTGCCTCGGCAGGATAAGTGCCGTCGGCATCGATAATAATCACATACTCGGAATCGCTGTTGGCAATGCCGGTCTTGAGCGCCGCTCCGTAACCGCGGTTGGCCGCGTGACGAATGACACGAATGCCAGTCAATTCCGCCTGCTCAGCGGTGCCGTCGGTCGACCCGTCATCGACGACGATGATCTCGGTCGTGAATGGTTCGTCGGCGAGCACCTCGCGGATTTGGGCCACGGTGTTGGCGATGCCGTGACGTTCGTTGAATGCCGGGATCACGACCGTTAGATCCACGGCCTTCATTGATGCGTCAGTTCCATGAGATTCCACCGCGGATCGCAATTCACTTACAGGCGGCATTACCTGCTCCTATGTCCGTTTGGCGAACGCCAGTACAACGCGCCGGAATACAACGCTGCTGCCGTCAATGGAGTCACGATGTACGTAAACGCATGCTCGAAATAATGCGAACATATCAGGATGGTCATACTACTGGACTGTCCCAGGTTGTGAGCCTTGTTCATCACCGCCCCTAAGCCCACGAAGCCGCCGAGCAGCACGCCACAACCGCCGCTAAGATAGATCGGCCAGCGATGGTTCCGCTGGCCCCATTGAGTTCCCTTAGTCCGCGCTCGGCGTGACAACAGGAAGCAAACCGCGAGCGACAATGGCAGCGTCACGGAGCCATGGGTCACCAATTCCCGGGCCTGATGCCCCAGGAACTGCGGGTCAACGAATGGTTCGAGAGTCATGCCGAAGATTAGCGATGCCACAACGTACGTCGCCAGCGTCACGCCAATGAACAAGAGGCCCGGCCTTACGGCGTTCACGGGTTCTAATCCCGACAGTACGCGATGAATGCCGACGAGTGCAACGGACAGAAAGATCAGTGCCAGCCGTTCCAGAACGTGGTATCGCCAGTGAGCGCCCCACACCAGTGTCGCACCTGGCCGGGTGTGATACTGCATCAGGTTGTCGATCATGTCCGCATTGCCGACCGTCATGGACGCACCGATGACAATCACGGCAATAATCGCAACCAACAGCGTGAGCATCGCGGCAAGAAACGCGCTCGAAACAGCAGGCAACATCCGCGTGCTCGGCCGATAAAATAACAACATACTGCCGGCGACCGCGCTTCCTAACAATAAGTCCAGCGGCAACTCGCGAGCGGCATGATCGAAGTACAAGACGGTCTGTAGCAAAGTGCGGCGCCCATCTTCATGGACAACTGTGTGCCATGGCCACCATGACTTCATTTTCAAGCAAATCGCCAGATAAGACCCTACCAGTACGGCGATCGGCAAGAAAACCAGAAACCAGCGCTCGATTCCCAAAAGCAATCGCGTATGCGTGACGGCTGTTTCGACTTCCGCGCCGACGTTCCCTTGGCTCGATGTCGGGGTAAAAACAGCGGCGTCGTTCAATTGCCGGTCCCATTAGGAGTTTTGCGAGCCACAATCACATCGCCGCCCGCCACCGTTCCTGGGAAGACGCGCACCGCTTCATAGTCCGTACGAATCGCATTTATTAACTGGGGCGATTCGCGTTCCAAGTACACGGGAAATGTGTAAATGAGCCAAACTGGACGCTGCCCTACCTGGGCGTTGTTGAGCTCGTCAAGGTTGCGTACTTGTGACCACAACCGGTTGAAATACTTATCGTAAGGGTAGGCCGCCAATCCGGCCGTGAGCACAGGCTCATTGTCCTTGACCGCGCCGTCGACGAAGTGCATGGCTCCTTCGAAGTCCTGCTTTGGAAGTCCGGCGCCTAGTATCGTTTTGTAGATGGAGCCGCCGGCGAAAAGTACCAGTAATACAGAGCCGACAGCCGTACTCCACTCACCGGATCGCGGACGGACCCAGCCCGGCACGATGGCGAACGCGCCGCGGACTAAAACGATCAACGCAAATCCTGCGAGAAAGTAAAAAAACCGGGGAAACATCGGCCGGCCCATGGCGATGGCCACTCCGGCAAGCGTCAATCCTGGCAATACGAACAACGCAACGAACATGGGGCCTTGCCGCCAATAACTCAATAGGCCAATGGCCACAAGTAGCGCAGCGAAGACCACGCCGACTAGACTGATACCAATTTCCAATCCACGGAGCGCTTCCCAGAAGGCCCAGAGAGGCGTCGCCACGGCGACACCGACGCCGTCGGGTTTGCGCTCGAAAAACTGCCGCACTTGAAGCAATAGCGGCGCATACATCACGAGAGATAACAAGCCCGCGATGGCGAAGCCGTATGCGATGAAACGCTTGTTTTGCGGCCCAATGCCTTTTCGAAATAACCCGGCAAGTGCCAGTGCAACGACGATCGCGTGGGCAAAGACCACAAACACCATCGTGAGATGCGTATATGTTCCCAGCGCTGACGCGATACCAAAGCCGACATATGAACCAAGCTTGCCGTCCAGTAGGCCGTTCATCAGGTAATACGTGGACAACATCGCCCAGAAGAGCAATGCTGTGTAACCGCGGGCGTTCTGCGAAAACCATATGTGATGGTATGAAACAGCCAACAATAAGGAGACGAACATCGCCTCCCGTTGATTCGTGACGCGACGTGCCAATACGTACGACATCGGCACACATGCCGCCCCAAAAACCAAAGCGGGAAGTCGCAGGCTCCAAGCGTGTTCGCCGAAAGTTGAAACCGAAAAATGCGCCGCAAGTGAATATAGTGGATGCTTGTTATTCCAACGATATTCGGTGAGGACGGTCGTCAGGGGAGGCCGCACCGATTCGACAAGCGTCACGATCTCGTCGTACCAAAGGCCTTGATTTAGCCCCGCGGCGCCGAAAACTACCATCCCAATTGTCAGGCAAGCAATGACCCATCGAGGATGGGACGGACAGCTGCGTGCATTATGCAACAGTCCCGCGCAAGAACTCAAAGGCTGGGGATTCGCTAGTTTCAAAGTGAGTATCGCGAGAACAGTGTCCGTGCGGTCTTGGAGTTGATAAGCATGTGTTACTTGGCGTTTTTGAGCCGAAGCAGCCAATTGTACAGAGCCGCGACGCCATAGCCGAGGACAAAGGCACAGGCGAATGCATAAAGAAATCCGACAAAGCTACCCACCCAGGTCACGTCGTAACCGGGAAAGTAGTTGCCGAGCAATCCTAGGTGGGCACCCACCTTGTCGCCGCCTTTCAACAGCAGCCATACCGTTGCGATGAAGAGGCCACTGCCCGCGACCAAACCAGCAACCACACCATAAACGATGGCGTTCAGGCGCATCAGTCGCGTCAATATGACTTCTTCGGGAGCTTTCAAATTGTCACTCATTGGCTGCCTCCTAGAAGTATTCCAGGATTTCGCGGAGCGTGCGCCGTTCGGTTCGTTGATGTACCGCCGACGTGAACAAGAACAGCGCGGCGTTGCGCAGGAACGCCGTCATCCATCCGCCGAGGAATCCCAAACCAAAGCCATACGCCAAGCCGACGAAACTACCCCAATAGGTGACGGTGTATCCCGGCAAGTATTGTTGTAGCAAACCGAGGTTGGCACCAACATTTGGACCACCGCGCACCACCAGAATCAACGTGGCCAGGGAAAGAATAAGCCCGCCGATCACACCCCAAGCCGTCCCGAATGCGACACGATCGATCTTGAGGAATACCTCGGCCATCGCGCCCTGGATAACTTCGGCCAGTTCTTTTGTCTCGCCGGTTGCCGGCGAGCGGACTTCCTCGTGATATTCCTGTTCGGCGTTAACATTCCATAGGTCGTTTTGTTGCCCGAGAACCAGGTTGCGAACCGCCAGCATGCCGGTTAGCATCGCGTGATCCTGGTTGTTGTAACGATGCAAACCATTGCGACCGATTGTCTGCAGATTCGACAGGCTGTTGACGTAATCGCGAACAACGTCCAGGTGGGCCCGATAGTCGGAATCGTACACGGGATACGATTTGGGGACACGGAACACGCAGCCGTCCTGCACGTCGGCGTATTTCGCCAGGCCGATGACTTCCAACTCACGTTTGCCCAATTCGATCAAGTCGGCATCTGAAGTCGTCCAAAGGGAATCGCCTTCAGTGCAGAAATACTCCATGCCCAGGCTGGATTTCGTCTGATCGGGCACCATGTGCGGGCTCCAGTTCTTGAAGTTCTGGATGCGCCCGACGACGACCGCAGGATCGTGAATATAGATCCAATTATCCGGGAACAGATCGGGCTTGTCGACGATGAGGCAGACAGTAAGGAAGTCACGGTAATTGAGCTTGCCGGCCGCGTCCAAGACGTGTTGCGGAGCCGGCGGATCGAGTTTCTTAACCATTTCGGTCACGGGCATGCTGGAGATAAAGTCCGTCCCGGGAATCAATTCCTCCTGACCATCGCCGCGGATGACGACAGCTGTTATTTTGGAGCCGTCACGACAAACGCGCACGACATCGCAATTGAGCCGGACCTTGCCGCCGGAACTGTCCACCTTGTTGCGGACGGCATTCCACATCATGCCCGGCCCGAGGCGCGGATAATCAAACGAATCGATCAACGTCTTGATGACGTGTTTGGGCTTAAACACCATGTTCATCAACGCCGAACGGAGCGATAAGTCCTTGATCCGTTGTGCCGCCCATTCCGCCTTGAGTTCGCTGCAGGGGATGCCCCAGACCTTTTCGGTATAGGTCTTGAAAAACGTAAGAAAGAGGCGACGACCAAAACGGTTGGTCACCCATTGTTCGAATGTCTCAACTTGTCGATATGGAAACAACTGCCAGCGGATGTAGCTGCAGAGGATAACAATGCTCTCGAAGATGCCCAGGCCCATCAGGGCGTTCAACGGCTTCAGCGGGTAGTTAAAGAACTTCTTGTTGTAAAAGATGCGTGACAACCGCGGGCGATGGAGGAACTCGCCGCCCAGCACTTCCTGCCAGACGCGGTTGACCTCTTCGGACTTGCTAAAGAAGCGGTGGCCGCCCATGTCGAAGTGGTAGCCTTTGTACGACTCCGTGCGCGACAAACCGCCGACGAGTTGATACTTCTCGAGCACAGTGGGGTGCAGGCCGAGTTTTACCAACTCGAGCGCGGCCGTCAGCCCGGCCGGGCCACCGCCGAGAACGATGACGTTCTTTTCACTTCGATCGGTGTGCAGAGCTTCAGCCTCAAGCGTCTGCTCGCCGGAGGAGCCCGAATCGTTAAGCTCGAACAGCTTGAGACTATCAGCGAGGTGCCGCAAGGAAGGATGCCTTTGTCGTCATTGGAGTAAAAGTAATGCAATCAAACCGAGGAGCGTCTCTCAACCCGGCTGGTCGGGACACACTCCGTGCCCGTGGGTTGCCGGATGCAGTCCGAAAACCCTGTGCGCGGAATTGGTTGACATGGGGACCGGTGACACCCTCACGCGAGTACGGTGCCTACGCGAATCCTGGCAAAGGATCCGGGAACGGCTCCTGGTACGAATCTCGCGATCATGGTTTCCGATTGGCCTCAAGCAATGCAAATTACAAACCACTCAGATTCGCGAGCCGGCTTTTCCAAATCCCTGGATGCATAGTATTGCAGCAAAGTAGTTTACGTCATTACTTCAAATGAGTCGAAACTTGGGAACGCGTCCCTGTCCATGCGTCGGGCCTTGAACCGCAGACTGCGGGCTAAACACGATGGCCAGTTGGGCCAACGTGCTGTTAACCTGAGTTAACGCTATGCGTCGGACGGACCGAGCCACATCGTCGTCGATCGATGACATAACATGGCTTTGCGACGAAGCTACGGTAGAGGCGGGATTTGCACGCTACGTTTGTTTCAGGCGAGAGGGGGTGCCCTTTTAAAAAGAAATAAATGGATCGAAACGATTTTTTTTCATCGGCATAACTCTTTATTTGAATACAAGTTGAGGCAAACCTGTCATTTGGCAGGACACAACATCGAGTCGGAAGAAACGCAAGTTGGCAGACGCGGTATTGGCAACGAACTGGCCTACCCACCTACATGTCGTTTCGTTGCAAAGTCCCGTAGCAGACTATTTAGGCCAACCGCGCCAATCATGAGAGTGAGCAAAGTTCCCCCACATTTCCTTGCGGATAGGCGATTCGTCACCAATACTTTGGTAGCCAATCGTCCCCAAAAACCAACACAAACCGACGATCGGCTGGAAATACAGCAGGGTAGAAGCGGCTTTGAGAGCCTGTCATCAACGGAAAGGTTTATCAATATGACGATTTACCGGAAGTTATCAAATGCGCCGCACCGGTCAAATGCGCGACTTGCGCTGAGCACCCTCGAAGGTCGATGCCTCCCGGCCTCATTTGTCGTTTCGAGCGTCGCCGACAGCGGCGCTGGATCATTGCGGGCAGCATTAGCTTCCGCGAACTCAACGATTGGTGCTGACACCGTCACATTCAACATCGCCGGAGGACCGGCGACGATAGCGCTTGCGTCGACGTTGCCGGCCCTGACAGAGCAGATCACAATCGATGCCACGACACAACCAGGCTACGCCGGTGTGCCGCGAATCACCCTGGACGGTGCCGCCACCGGTGCGGGCGCGAATGGTTTGGTTTTTCAAAACGATAACTATGGTTCGGCCGTGAAAGGACTGTCACTAGTCGGGTTTGGCGGTTCGGCAATTCGCACGATTGCGACCAGCCCAATGATTGGTGCCGGCGCGATAACGATTCAGGGCAATTACATCGGCATATTGCCGGACGGCGTCACCGCCAAAGGAAATGGCATTGGGATTTGGTTGGATAGCACAACGTTCCTCGCCGAGAACTCGATCATCGGCGGTTCCACTGCTGGACAAGGCAATGTCATTTCCGGCAATTCGACGGGTGTCTATCTGCGCTCGTGGGTCAACTTCATTGTCGGCAATCTGATTGGAACGAACGCGGCTGGCACCGTTGCTGTTCCCAATCAGGTTGGAATCAAGCTCGCCGGGATCCAGAACACGGTTGGCGGTACCAATGGTGCCGATGGCAATCTCATTAGTGGCAACAGCGTGGCAGGAATCGACGTTGGAGGCTCAGTTGAGACCAGCATCCTCGGCAACAAGATCGGCACCAATCTGGTTGGAACGCAGGCATTGCCCAACGGAGTCGGCATCAGCGTCGGCATCGCGCCGAACGTTGGTGCGGGAGTCACCTCGATCGGCGGCACGCAGCCGGGTGCCGGTAACGTCATTGCATTCAACCAAGGTCCCGGGATCGCTGTTTACGCCAAGTCTTTTGATACGGGAATTCTCGGCAATTCGATTTTCAACAACGGCGGACTTGGCATCGATTTGTCGGGAGCGGCAACGCCGGATGGTGTCAGTCCGAATGGCAATGTTGGACAAGGTTATCAACGCCCGCCGGTTGTCAGCAATGCCAAATCGGTAGGTGGTGGAACGACAGTTGATGGCACCTTTGTCGGCGAATTCAATGCCAATTATCGAATTGAGTTCTTTGCCAACAGCACGGCGGATGCCTCCGGCTATGGCGAGGGGGCGACATATCTCGGCTCAGTCAATGTCACGTCGAATGGGAGCGGCCAGGGCGTATTCGACACCGCTGTTCTGCCGGCTCCGGCCGGGTCGATGATCTCCGCTATCGCGTCGGTGGAACGACCGCCGTCAAACGGTTTCATGAAGCGCTGGGAATCCAGTGAGTTCTCGTTTGCACAGGCACTTTCCGGATCGGGATCAACTGGCGGAAGCGTGACCGGAATCGTATTCTTCGACGCCAACCGCAATGGTCAGCGTGATAACAATGAAATCGTCGAGGCCGGCGTGACTGTATTTCTCGACACGAACAACGATGGCAAACTCGGCGCGGGCGAACTCAACGTGGCCACCAATTCGTCGGGGGCATTCACGCTGACTTCAACTGCCAATGGCAGTTTCAGCGTTCGTCAGTTGCCGCGTAAGGGCCAGTTCGCATCGACCACCAATCCAGTTCAGCTTTCGCTGGCCGGGGGCAACGCTGTGACGTTGAACTTTGGCAACACGTCAGTGTTTGTCGCCGGGTCCGGTTCCGGCACAACGGCGACGGTGCAAGTTTACAATCCCGATGGGTCAACACGAACCACAATCACGCCGTACGGTTCTTTTGCGGGCGGCGTTCGCGTTGCCACCGGCGATATCGACGGCGACGGTGTGCCGGAAATTATTACCGCCCCCGGCCCGGGCGGCGGTCCCCATGTGCGTGTCTTTTCCGGTACGACTCACCTGATGATCCGTGAGTTTTTTGCTCAAGCGGCCAACATGAGCTCCGGACTGTTCGTAGCCGCCGGCGATGTCGATGGCGATGGGCGACTCGACATTATTACCGGGGCGGGGGTCGGCATCGGCGTCCACAACGAACCACGCATTCGCGTGTTCAACGGTGTGAGTAACGTCATGATCCGCGACATCGTCGCTTACCCGGATACTTCTGGTGCGGGTCAATTCAATACCTATAACGTCGGCGCCACGGTCGCCGCCGCCGACTTCAATGGCGACGGTAAGGCGGACATCGTCGCCGGTCCCGAATCGGGCAATCCCAATATTCTCGTTTTCAGTGGTGCTGATACCGGCCCGGCACCTGCCCGGCTGCGTGACTTTTTCGCATACGCCCCGACCACGCCGGGTGGCAGCCAGTTTTATCCGCTCGGTGCGTATGTCGCCGTCGGCAATTACGATGGCGACGGTACGCCCGATATCGTAACCGGTGCCGGCATCAATGTGGCAACTGGAGTTGGCGGCGGATCGCACGTCCGTGTCTTTTCCGGCGGAAACAAGAACTCAATTACGACAGAGTTCTTTGCTTATCCGAACTTGACACCGGAGTTCCGCGGCGGCGTGCGCGTGGGTGCAGCGGACTTGGACGGCGACGGCCGGATCGAACTCCTCGCCGCACCCGGCGTCACCAACTTCAACCCCGTCGGTATCACCAACATGATTCGCGTTTACAACCAAAACCAGAACGTATACCGAACCTTCACACCGTTTAACAACTTCCTCGGTGGCTCTTATGTCGGCTAGTTCGGAAATCTTGTCGTCATTCGCCCTCGGCGGCGAATCATCGTGCAGCTATTTCGGTTCTGAATGGTCCACCTCTGGTCGGCACTCGGTCAGCAGCGATCGTGCAATATGCGAACAACATCCATCAGTAAAGCGTCGATGAAGCTGTTTTCGCGATCGATGTCGCACACGGCAATTGCAGTTCATCCGCGCCGCGATGCCGGCGCTTGTTGGGTCGCGCTGCCGATTCGGCTACTGCCGCCGCGGGTGTTTGGTGGCGGCGCGGCATTGGGGGCGCCGACTGGCGCGCCGCCTCCGCCTCCAAAAGATGAACGACCACGAAGGGAATAGAAGTGCGAGTAGTTCATAAACGCGGTCCGGTGGCCAGTGGTCGGGAACGCCGAAGTGCCCGCGAATTGGCCCACAGTTTGCTGATTCGAAGTGGCGAATTGCGATTGCAAGCCACCGATGGAATTGCGGAAGTCCTGCTCCGGACGAACCAACCCGTAATAGTTTTGGGTGGTACTGCCGCCTGGTCTTAGCAAGTTCAAGTATGGACTGTATGCCGGTCGCGGCGTTCCTGGCGGCTGTGCCTGCGCCAAAGAGCAAATCGAGCACGTTGCAATTGCACTTACAACCGTGCGCATTACATGATGTCGTTTGATCACAAGTCACCTCGCGGCCAATAGGGGGTGGATCGCCCGGGGTTTTCGACTTCGAAGTCTCCGTGCCACGTTGAAGTCATATTACACCTGACACTAGGTTTCCGCTAGCTGGGCGTCGATTATGGTTGGGGCGCCAATCAACTTCATGACGCCACTACGGGATGAAATTATTCCCCAAGTTGTTGCCTCTACCGCCGTTCCTAAAATTATTGACTGTCGAATTGGACAGTAAGGCGAAGCCAAAAATGCGTTCTACTGGGGAGATCACGCGGCCGATGACCGTGTCTGCGGTGATGAACGGCTGAGCCATGACGTAGATCCGGTCACCCGGCATCACCTGGTAATTGGTTGTCGTGTCGCCGGAGCGGGTGATTCCCTTCCAGTCCACCGGCAGGTTCTGGTAAAGGCACTTGCCAGCGGGTGCAGGCCGGGCCACCCAAATCCGCTCTTTCGACGCCACCGCTGGCAGGCCGTTGATCTGACTGATGGCATCCAGCACTGTCTCGTTGCCAGTCGAGGGCACACGAAGAACCTGTTCACCGTAGCCGCCACCGTCGGTAATCACGTAATAGACTTTGCTGTTGTACGCAAAAACATCAACGGCCACTTCGGGCTTGTACAGGTACTTGGAAAGGTGCTTTTCAATTTCCGATTTGGCTTCAGCCAGCGTGTGGCCAGCTACGTAGACCGTGCCATACAAACCCAGGTTGACGGTGCCGTCGGCGCCGACCAGATGTTCGCCGCGGACCTGCTGAGCGGCCCGAGATTGCGCCAGAGATACACTGACGACGGGGTTAGTGAGCACCTTCTTCAGTCGTTCTTCAACAGCGACTTTGGCTTCATCGAGTGTCAAATCGACTACTGGGACATCACCATACGCTGGTCCAAGATGAACCTTGCCATCCGGCTCAACGGAATAAACTCCGGAGATCGGATCGGTTGGGAGCGTATTGGTGGATTGAATGTATAAGGAATCGAGAGGTTGGACCTTGTTGTCCAACGGAATGACGCGCAATGCATCGATCGAGAGAATGTCCGGCGGCGAGACAACATATGGCGGCAATGGCGCTTTCGCGAGTTCGCGCGGTAAATCCTCGGAATAAAGGCTCGTGGTTCGACACCCTGCGACGAATGGTATCGCCAAGCCGGTGCAGAGCCAAATAATCCAGCTTCTCAGCGACCATCCATGGGCCATGTGCAATCTCCTGATCCCGGGAGAGCTGCACAGCTCTGGGGAACATACGGCCGCCGCCTCAAACTAGGCGGCATAACCATCATCGGCAATACAGGCCGCAATATTGAAACTACCGACACTATTTACCGCAAAACCGCCAACCGCTCATAGCCTCCTAAGCATGGGAAACGGCCGCATTCCTATCGGGCGGACTTACGGGTTGACCCGCTGGTTGGAAGCTCCGGCTTATTTACTTTTGTTGCAGCAGATCTGTTGAGATAGCTGCGCATACGTGTCCAAATACCCAGACGTTCCTGCTGAAGATCGGCGACGCGCTGGCTCAGCCAAGCGTGTACTTCAGCAGATTCAGGTTCACGCGGCACGATTTCGTCATGAGAATACTGTGCCGACTCGCGCGCGATCGGCGTCGGAACTGGTCGAGGTTCGGCTGGTTTCTCGCGAACCGCTGGCTTCACCCCCAAACGTTCTTGCTGAACGCGGAGTTCGCCGAGTTCCTTGTCCAGACGATCAACCCTCTCCATTTCCTGCTGCAGCAATCGCACAAGTTCGCTGTGCATCGCGCCGACAGTGTTCATAAATTTGGCGATTGTTTCGTCGAACTGGGAGAACATCTGCTGTTGGGTTTCGGCGAAATGTCGCGCCAATGCTGTCACCGCATCGCTACTTTCCGGGCGGGCCATTGCGTCTGACTCAATTTTGGGGACGATCGCCGGCAGCGAATTGACTGCCGCGGCAACGTGCAAACGCAACTCAGCCTCGCCCAGTCTTAGGTGTGTCTGAGTGCCGCGATCTACGAAAAAAGCACTTTCGTCGCCGGCCGATGTCTTCGCCGCAAGCAAGCGGACGACCCATACCCGCTGTGGAACAGCGATGAGAGCCGCATGGAACGGTGAAACTCCAGGGCGATCCAAACGTACCTGGCAATCGGCAGAATTCCCTACCAGAGTCAGGGGCCGGCAAAAAGATTGTGTTTCGTTTTCAGGGCCGACAACCGTGATTTCGGGAAGTTCGTTACTCTGGTACACCGAACCCGTCGGCGGTACTCCGGAAATCAAACGGATTCGCGAATTGCCAATGATGACCGCATGGCCAACGTCCAGCCAGCCGAACCGCTGTCGCCCTTGTCTCTCATGATTGGCGGGATCGTGGAGGCTAATACACATCAATCGTCCGGCAATCACCTGCAAATACGCGCATCGCGCAGATTCCATCTCCCGGTCGAAGGCGATTTCAGAGTTTGAATCGATGCCGATGAATGCGTACGGCTTGGAAATGCTGACGAATCGGGCCTCATCGCCACTCTCAAGGCGAAACACCAACGGCCCGACAGCACCGCACTCATGAAGAAATGACGTTGCATTCATGTCGTGCAGTCCATTTTACAACAAAAGGTGCTCGCTTAAATTGGCTTTGCAAAGTAGATGTTTCGACTTGTTTTCGCAGCCGACGGGCGATTGCCGAGCGGATATCGGCCTCGTACAACCGGTATAGCCGATACATTCTGATGCCTGAGCCTACGGTGCATTGACGCGGGTCGCACACGGGTGCAGTAAAACGCCATGTTTGCGGTGTTTGCAACGGAGTACTTCACAACAAATTGTTTGACTCCTGGTAATCCGTGTGGTATTTTACGACTCTAACTGCGCGGCTTGAGAATCTCAGGATGACGGTTAAACGTAGCGGCCATGAACTGGTCACTCGAGCGCGGGAGCTTTCACTACCAGCGGGGGAAAAACATGGCGGTCCTTTAGTAGTTGTTAGTCAATTGTTAATTTGCCCAATGCCAGCATAAGAAAAACGGTATCGTCATCACTCAACGGCAGTGAGCGCGATAGTCGGAGGTCGAGGAGCGACCCCGAAGTTACGGACGAGTGGGCCAGGAAGGCTGCAGATCATCACCATAGATTGACCTTGGAGTCCTCCTAATGTTGGTTCAACGCCCCGTGTTGGTCGCGAGTAATGCAGCGCTGGCCGCTCAAATCAGCGCACAACTTCAAATCGGTTCCGGTCGAGATGTCGTATCGTGCTCCTACGAAAACTATCAACGACACATCTCCTGGCATCGACCGGGTGTGCTGATGTTGCTGGCTACGGGCAACAACGGCGATGTGGCCCATGCCCAGCAATTGGTCCAGGAAGCACATTTGCGCCGTTCGCCGATGAACGTGGCGATCGTTCACGATACCGAGAACACCAATCGCCTGGCGCCATTGGATGAATACATTGAGTGCCGGGCTGTTTGGCCTGAAGAATCCGAAGATTTGACCACGTTTGTGCGCGATTCGTCCACGATCGTGCGTCACAACGAGTCAGTGCTTGACTCGTTATCCAGCCGGATCGCGCAGCATACGCCGTCGCTGTTGCCCCACGTCAATCGACTCGCCATGGCGGCCGAGTTTGACGTCACGCTGTTGCTGACGGGCGAAACTGGCACCGGCAAAACCTATCTGGCTCGCCTCCTTCATGAACATTCGCTCCGGCATCGTCACCCGTTTCTCATGGTTCCCTGTGGGGCACAGACAGCCAGCCTTTTCGAAAGTACTTTCTTCGGCCACATCCGCGGTGCGTTTACCGGCGCGAACCAAACGCGGGTCGGCCGGTTTGCGGCGGCGGGCAAGGGCACAGTATTGCTCGATGAAATCGATGCCCTTGGCTTGGAACAACAGGCAAGTTTGCTTCGGGTGATTGAGACTGGCGAATACGAGCCCGTCGGTGGCAACGAGACTCATCATAATGAAGCCCGCATCATCGTGGCCAGCAACGTCAATCTTGAAGAACAGGTCGCCAAAGGTCGTTTTCGACAGGACCTGTACTACCGACTGAACGTGATGACTTTCCACTTGCCTCCACTTCGCAATCGATGCCAGGACATTCCGTTGCTTACGCGTGCTATTGTGGCCCGTAACAATGCCCGATTCGGCAAAGCTCTCTTTGACATTTCACCAGACGCCCTGGCCGCACTGGAAGCGTATCACTGGCCGGGCAACGTTAGGCAGCTTGAGAATGTACTTCAAGAAGCCGTTCTGGTCAGTTCCGGTCCCGAATTGATGCTTCGCGATCTGCCTCAATTAGTAGCTGCGGACTCCGTTGCCGAACAATCGAATGGCTCGTCGAACGGTGTTGCTTCGTCGATGGCGACTATGGAGCCCACTACAATACCGGCCACCCGATGCAATCAGGCAGAGCCGGCGGAAACGCTTCTCGGTGGCCGCGCGACCTATGAACGTGGATTAATTCAAAGGACTTTGGTCGAATGCAATCAAAATCGCTCCAGAGCCGCCCGGTCATTGGGCATCAGTCGAGTGACACTTTACAAGAAACTGAAGCTGTATCAATTGGCGGACGAGGCGTCGCGATAAGAACAGTCTCGGAAAGGTCATCGTCAACATTGGCAATGACCTTTGCTCATTTTAAATCACCTGCCAATTGATTGAAGGCAGCGCGTTCGAGCGGATGCAACACGTCCGCAGATACTCCGTGCAATTTGGCTCGCTTCCACGCCTCAAGGGCTCTCTCACGCCGATTGGCGGCCAGGTAAGCTTGGGCGAGATGAAAATATACAGCCGGACCGGGCGACTCAGCGGAAGCGGACTCCAAATCTTTGATGGCCAATTCGACGTCATTTCCGGACTTGGTCGCCAAACGGGCCACGCCACGTGTATCGAGAAGCCCGGCGTCGATGCCCGTGATCTGTGCAGCTCGATTGAGCAGCTCCATTGCTTCGGCGGCGCGTTCGCCGCGCAATGCCAACAGCCAAGCCAGGTTGTTCAATGCTGTGATTTGTTTCGGATCCATCTCTAACGTGCGACGATAAAGTTGCTCCGATTCGTCGAATCGCCCCTGAAAATTGCGAACGGCTGCCAGCGCTGCCACCAAGCCGGCAATGTCCGGTGCCTTTTTCATGGACTCATGGAGCCGCCGTTCTACTCGCTCAAACAACGCACCAGCACCGCGAATTTCCGCGAGAGCGGAAAGAGCTACGTTAGCTACCTCCAGTGGCGGCACGTCGGCCCAAATTCGATCACAGGTTTCAATTGCCTCGACAAATCGGCCGCGATCCACAAAAAACTGCGCAAGCACAAGGGTATCGAGCGGCTTACCCGTAGCTTCCGCGTTTCGGCGAATCAGTGCTTCCGCGTCATCAAAGGCCTTGAAGTCGGTGAGCAGAATCGCCGCAGGCATTAACAGGGCACCTTCCGTTTTGGCATAGGACTGAATCAGAGCCCTGGCTTGGGCGGAATTCCCGTCGGCGTGCAGCAGTCGGGCTTTGAGTTCGTGAGCCACGAACGACTTGGGGTCACGAGATTCTATTTTTTCGACATGTACGCCCGCGTCTCCGGCAAACCCGTGGCTGATTAGGAAGCGCGCGCATCGCGCCAGATGTTCGGGCGTGTCCGATCCGGGCAAATCCATCATGCTCAGGTAGCGGCGACGAGCCTGTGTCCAGTTTCTCAGTGCCTCATGAAGCTGGGCGGCCAGATAATGATCCTCGACTGTTTCCTCGCGTCGTTCGATCAGACTTTCCAGAATCGCTACGGCGGACTGGCGTGACTCTTTGGTGTTTTGCATCGCCAGAATGGTGGCACGGATGCGCTTAAGACTCGCCACCTCAATCGGTCCGGCAGCGGAGTCGCTATCATTTAGCAACGCGAGCGCCTCGGCAGTGCGGGCGGAACCACCCTTGAGTGCGAGCACCAAGGCTCGCGTCCGACGGGCCCATTTTTCGATTTCGGGTGCCTTCAACTTCTGTCCAGGCGCCGTCAGTTCTTTTAGAACTTGATCCGCCTGGTCAAATTGCCTGGTGCGCATGTAAAAAGCTACGGCACTCCGGAGAGTTTCGGCATCGGCGGCATTTGCCTTTAATGCCGCATCAAGATGTTTCTTGGCACGATCGATCAGGCCCATCGATTCGTAGCAATGGGCCAGCGCCAAACGGGCCGAATCGCCGGTGAGTCTCTCGCTTGCCGCCTCGGTCTCGATCAGGGCACGTTCTTTTTGGCCCGTGATGGTCAGATACTGTACCAGGGCGACCAAGGTATCCGGTGCATCAGCGGACAATTGGCGAGCACGTTCAAATGCCTTTCCGGCTTCTTCACGTTTTCCGGTCGTCAGATAGACTCGACCCAACCACAGATGATCGCGGTAATCTTCCGATCCACTTACGACGGTTCCCTCGGCCAACCGAAGGGCGAGCACATGGTCGTTGTTCAGCGCCAGTTCTGCGCCAATTCGCCGCAATTCCGCCGGCAATAGGGCTGGTTCCGGCTGTCGTTGAATGAGGCTCAGGGCTTCAGCATACCGATGGCGTGCATAGAGCAACTCGACCGCCCTGCGAAGCGCCACAATGTCACGATCACCCTCCTGCAAGGCCCGTTGGTAACCGGCCAGTGCCGCATCGGGTTTGTTGTCCACGTCGTCAAGTCGAGCCTGGCACAGAATGAGACGCGTCCAGCTTGATCGCCGCACGGCGGCGTCGGCTAACAACAAACGAGCCTCATGTAAGCCTGTCTTGCCTTTATCTTTTTCGTTTGCTGCCTTACCGATGAGATAGGATGCACGAGCATATCGCCAAAGTGCACCGTCGTTGCCTTCAATTCTCTGGATATCGTCGATGTACTTCTCCATCGCGCTTGCATTGTCGCCTTGGGCCGCGATATCGAATAATACGACCCGGCAAGGCAAGTCGTTTGGTCGCTCTTTCGCCACCCGTTCGAGCCAACGACCAGCGAGAGTGGAGTCGCCGGCCTGCATAGCGATGGTGGCCAGGCCAAATAACAATCGCGGACGATCTTCGCCGCTCAGCCGCTCCGCGCATTCGGCAATTTGGCTTAGGGCGCTGCTCATGTTCGGCCCGCCCTTGCGACCCAGGATACGGGCCTGGGCCAACTGCAAATCGACCGAATCCTTGAGGTACTCGCCGGCCGTTTTCAACAATGACAGTGCCGAATCGATGTCGCCCGCTCGATCGTCCAATGCGGCCAGAATTGTCCAAGCCTCTAGCGGCCGACTGGGCGGCTCGGGATACTGTTTTAGTACGTGTGATTTGGCGTCGGCGAATCGATTCGGATTCTTCTTCTGGGCAGCCAACATTTCGGTGCGCAATACAACCGTTTGCACCAAAACGGGTCGCAGATCTTCAGCTCGCTTTAGGGCGATGTCAACTTCCGACCAATCGCGACGACTTTCATCGCGCTCAAGTGTGCGCAGCAACAACAACCTGGCGATTTCGATTTTCACACCTTCCGGCGGTACTGGCAGCCGCATCACCTGTTGGTATTGGTCCAACGCTTCGGAATAACGACCGAGCGCTCCCAACATACCCGCTAAAGCCAGGCGGCCAGTTAGAAATCGGGGGTTTCGCGCGACGACCCGATGATAAGCCGCACGCGCGCGATCATAGTCGCCGACTTGCGCGCAACAATAGCCGAGGTCCGAGCCGGCATTCTGCGCCAGTACCGCCGCGAAGGAACCTTCCGCGGAACCGGCACGTGCCGATAAAACCGGGATGGCATTTTCGAGTAGCCTGATCGCCTCGAGCCAACTGCGCTCATGCATCTTCAATTTTGCGCGGAGGCAACTCCGGTCCGCGTCCGGTATGCCGATTTTCTCAAGGCGATCGAGCACCTCTTCACATTCCTGATTCCGCCCCGACTGCGTCAACACCTCTGCCAATTGCCAGAGCAAGTCTGGATGGTCGCGGAGCTTGGAAAGGCCCAGGCGCAAAGCGTTGATTGCCGCTTCGGATTGTTTTTGGTCTTGCTCCAGAAAGGCAAGCTGCTGGAATAGGCGGGCGTCCGTTGGGTGGAGTTCGCAACCACGTTTCAGCAGGTCTCGGGCCTGCTCGATGTTCTTGTTGAACATATTCATCGAGCTGGCGGCCATAATCACATCGGCCGCGTCCGGTTCCAACTCAACGGCACGAGCGATGTCGCGATCTGCCTTCTCTGTCTCCTTGGGATCATTGGGAGCCAAGAATTGGCGAAGATAATCAGCGCGAACGAGGTGAGCGCGATACGATTTTTCGTTCGTTTGAACCATATCGTCAATCAGTTTATCGGCCTGTTGGAGTACCTCAGCGGCCGACTTATTCTTTTCGTTCTTGCCGAGCACTTCCGTTGTGTGGCGGCGCAATAGCGACGCCAGATGGCGATAGTTGTCAATCGTCGTCGGCGCGTGCTTGATCGCTTTTTCATATTGTTTTCGCGCGTCTTCGAACTTGCCTAATTGTTCGAAACAAAAACCTGACATCGCTTCGAGTTCACCATCATCGGGAAACGCTTTCAGCAGCCTGTCAATATCATCACGGGCATTCGTGTATCGCCTAAGTTCCATGGCCATGCGCACGACGCGGCGGCGCAGGTCGTTCCGGTTCGGGTCCCGCAGAACTGCCCGTTCGAGAACCGAAAGCGCACGCATCGAGTCGCGCCCCGTCTTGGCCACTTTCGGGTCGGACAGCAGTAATCCAAACCGAGCCAATGCGTCAGGGTCCGCGGGGACCAGACTCAGATACCGGCTAAAATAATCCGCGGCCTTCGCCAGATTTCCGTCCTTCTCGGCCCGGTCGGCTTGGACTAATAGCGCGCCGGCATTTCGTTTGACCTGGTAGCCGTGGACGTAGTAGCCACTGCCGCAAAGCACCACGCAACTCGCGCAAAGGCAAAGTGCGAACCGAAGATTGAATCTGTGCGTTGGCATGTGTTCCACCCGAAAAAAATGGCCTGAATCAAGTAATAGCAGGTCGCGTGCCACTCAACACAATAATGCCAACAATAAGGAAAAAGGGCGGCACGTTATGTGCCGCCCCTCGAGTTTTTTCCGGAAATCAATGGTCTCGATCAGACCGCTACCGTTGTCGATGCGGCCTTCCGGCGCCGCGCCCAAACGCCGAGAATCGGGAGGCTGCCTAAGGCCGCCAGAATCGTCGCCGGTTCTGGAGTAGTCGCGGTGCTATGGTTAAAACTGATGTTGATATTGCCCGTTGCGTTGATCAGCGCTTCACTGAATAACGAATACGATGCACCCGAGGTAAATGCCGTATTGGCACTGGCCGAAAATGCCCCGACCCCGAATGAAACGCCAGTTCCCGCAAATGCCGCCGTGCTACCGCCTGGAGTAGCTATGGGATTCAGCGCACCAGCAATTTGATCCGGATCGGATGGGTTAATAGGAATTGCGTTTGCGCCGTTTGCCCAGCCTTGGAATGTAACAGTTGATCCCGCTGAACCGCTGAGGGTACCACCCAAAAAGGATGAAAGTCCCAATACCCCAGGCGCACCGCCGACAAACCCATCGTTTACCAAGGTCAAACGGAGCGTGCCCGTTCCACCATTGAAGATGATGCTGACATTGTTGAGATCGATCAAGGAATGGTAGCCGGGCAATGGTCCAAGCGGCGGGTGAGAGGTACCGGTGGCGACGTTGACAGTGAAGTTTCCAATCGATCCACTGAAGATCAGTACTCCAGGGACTCCGAAGGCCCCGGGAATAGTGTCAAAAACTCCGCCGTCCGTGACCAATACGCCTTGACCGGTAGTCACGTCTTCAAGTCGCAGCCGAAAGCCTGCTTCGGCCGCTGACGGCGTTCCAAGCATGACGATCCCCGCGAGGATGGCCACGCTCCAAATGTGTCGCGTTCGTAACATGATTCGATTCCCCTATTGCGCGTCACCGCGCGTTTTTTTGTTTGGATGTTGTTAGGGCTAATTTTTTTGTTCGTGTCCAACCGGAACAATCCGATCGACCGAAACCGAGCGCAATTGCGTTCAGCCGGCGACCCGCGGAGGTTCAAAAATGGAAGTCGGGAAAAGGTTCGATCCGGAAGGAAAATCGGGAATGCGTAGGCGACTACACGGGTGAGCCGCCATCAAGTCAACCGGCGTTACTACAAGCGCCGACGCCGGGCCTAATCCTGAAGTCGAAGGTGTTGACGGCGAGCCAGCTCCGCCACCAGACTCGGCACCGCGCGTTTGGAGAATGATCTGCAATCGTTCGGCTTGGGTTGCTGCCGGCGGCCAAACGGAATGCTGGTCGGTATTTACTTCAGAAGCAACCGTACCACCGCTGCCTTGAGCGACGGCGCCCAACGTTGGTGAGACGAGCGTAGGCCAGAAGCCGGCGGATGCGCGCGAGCCGTAACCCAGCACGGCTAAGCCGTGAAGGACCAGCAAAGCTGCTAGTGCACGTCCGCTGAAACTGGACAACATTCGGAATCCCCCGACCATTCTAAAACTAGCCCGTTACCATTTCCGTTTCAAGTAGCGGCGCATATTTCAATGGCCAATGATACTTGATAGCAAACCGCGCACCATTCGGCCGTGTCCCGAAGGCAATTGTGGCCCACGGCAGATGTGCCTATTTTTCTGGTGTGACTGACGGTGTACATCGTTGATTCGAGGGCGAACTAAAAAGTAGTGTAACTGAGGGTTAACAGGCGTAGTGTAAAGCCTGTATCCGCCAAACACCCCGATGTTACTTGGTGTCGGTCTGAAGCAAACGTCGTCGAAATGCTCGACATCAGGCTATCGCGCAACCGCTCCATGTCGCGCGCTGTCCATCTCCTTGCAATTTGGAATCGCGCGGTCGCACAACTCAAATTGTCTCAACGTATCCCGACAGCTGTTAAGTCTGTTCGCAAAATCCAATGCACGATTCGATTCGTGACAGTTGAGGAGCCGTGTTAGTCGGCGTTGGTTGCGTCGGATTCCAACATAAGTGCGAAGGCGATTGAGTGATTTCAATGGCAATCGCTGTTGACCGGGGTCGAATTCCCAGGGGTGAAAATACAACATGGCTGGCGCCGGGTCGGATTCACAGTTGGCCTGCCTTATTGCTTGAAGCGTGAACCAAAGGGGGAACAAACGGAAATAGCCGCCGCCACCCATCGGAACATTGCAACCGCAAACACGCCAAGTTGCCGGCGGCAACTCAAGGAGACAATGCTGTTCGCCCCGGATCACAAATGGCACGCGCGGAGCCTTAGGAACGCCATAACGATCGTGCCGGACGGGGTAGATCGACGAATCGTATAGCATCCCTTCTTCGAACAGGACATCAATCGCCCAAGGGTTCCGGATGCCGATACTGAATGTCGGTGCCCGATAACCTACGACTGGATGACCGGTTGCCTGTTCGATCGCGCTCTTGGCTTTCCGAACGTCATCGCGGAATTCTTCCCGTGACATGGTGGTCACGCGGCGGTGGTCCCAGCCGTGGCTGGCGACTTCATGTCCCGCGTCGTTAATCGCCCGCAAGAGGCTCGGGCTGTGTTCGGCGATCTGACCGAGCACAAAAAACGTCGCCTTAGCACCGCGTGCCGCCAACGCATCGAGAATCCATCGCGTTGAAGGCTCCAACCGTTCCCGGTAGCGGCCTTGATGAGCCGGACTGATGACCAAACCGGCCGCTGCCTCAATTCGATGATGTTCTTCGACATCGAAACTGAGAATTACGTTCGCATCGGTGGCGGCACCGGATGTGTCAGAATGCGGGCGCGAATCCGTTGCAATAGTTGTTTCGGAATTCGCGCCTGCATCCCGCACTTGGCATTACCCGTTGATGCCACCCAGGTTGTTGATGGCGTTGAAGATATTGTACGCCTGTTGCCGTTTCGTCGCATCGTTGTTGTACAGCACTCCGTTGACGGCCTGGGCATTGCAGGCTGTGAGCAGCTGTATGACCGTCATCGTGGTGTTGTTGGCCACGCCGAAAGCGGAACCGTTCGAACCGACATTGTAGGTGCTGGCCCCCGTGCCGACGGTGTTCACGATGAACCCGTACGTGGTGGCCATGGTTCCGCCGGCCAACGTCGAATTGGTCACGTATACCGAAAGCGCTAGAGCCAGTGCCGAAGCATCGACTTTCACACCCGAGAGTCCATTCAAGGTGAGTATTAAAGCCGCGACCTGAGAATTGGTCTTGCCCGTCAGGTTGCTTGTGCCGGCTGAAGTTCCATACATCTTGGGGAAATTCGTTGCCAGCCAGCTGCTGAGATTGGTAGCCGATGCACTGCCATTGAGCGACTTGATCAACGCTTGACCCTTGCTCGTGCTGCACCAGAAGGCGAGCTTAGCAGCTTGGCAGGCAACGACCGCTTGAGAGCGGAAGAAGCCCGCATCGATGCTGTTATCAGTTTGACCGGACGTCAGCGTCACCGCGTTGGTCTTACCGGTCGAGACATTGGCGTTGCTATCCTTGGTCGCATCGCTTCCTTGCAGTTGGCCGGTGAACACATATCCGGACGGCGCCACGAACTGCACCATATAGGTGCCCGGAGCACGATTGGCGAACGAGTAGTAACCGGAACTGTTGGTGGTCGTTGTAGCAAGCACCGTGGTTCCGGTCGAATCCATCAACTTGACGGTCACACCAGAAAAGCCCGCTTCACCACTGTTCTGGATGCCATTGCCATTGGTGTCGCACCATACGAAGTCACCGATACAGACGTACTTGAAGAAGCCGGCGTCAATCGTCGTATTCGATTGTCCGGCCGTCAGGGCCACGGCGGCCGTCTTGCCCGTCGAGGTGCTGGCATTGCTGTCCTTTGTCGTGTCACCGCCTTGCAATTGGCCGGTGAACACAAAGCCGCTAGGCGCGACGAACTGGACCACGTATGAACCGGCGGCCAAACCAGCAAACTGGTAGAAGCCACTGGCATTGGTCGTGGTCGTGGCAAGCACGTTCGTCCCGGTGCTGTCGAGCAGCTTCACCGTGACGTTGGCAATGCCCGGCTCACCTGAGTTCTGTTGTCCGTTGCCGTTCTTGTCTTCCCACACATAGTCGCCGAGGGTTGCCGTGCCGCCAGCTGGGGCACAGACGCACAGCGTTTCGATCTTGAAGAAGTCCTCGGTGGTCGCTTCGCCGGTGTTGGCCGCGATCACGATGACGTTGCCGACGAAGCCGCCGTTATTCAGATCCGCGGTCCGCGCCGTCGTCAGCGTCGTTTCGTTCACCTCCGAGAAGCCCATCGCCATGAGTACTGAATCGCTCAACGTCAGATGGCTGCTGAAGGCTCCGGCAAAGTTGCCGATCCACACCTTGATGTCGCTGTCGTTAACGACGTATCCGAGGAATGCCTCGTCGAGCATGACGTTGCTGTTGAACTCGAAGAGCACGTAGTTGTCGCGGCCACCGTCGTTGTCGACGGTATGGGTGTTGTTGCCGCCGGTGCCCTCACTCGAATCCGTGACACCCAGACCGCCACCGTAGCTGCCGAGATAGGCGGTGGCCCAGGCACCCGTGGAGGTGTTCCGGCTGAACGCGCTGACGTTCACGGAAACGCTGCCGGCGTTGAAATTCCGGATGTTCCCGGCCGTTCCGGATGTCGAAGTGTTGCCGCTGAAGTCGATACAAACGCAAACGTCTGGCGTATGCAGGCCAGCGTCCACAGTGAGGTTGGTCTCGCCGGCAGCCAGGGTGTAGGTGCCAGTCTTACCCGTGGCCGTATTGGCATCGCTGTCCTTGGCGTCGTTTGCACCCTGGTTGGCTGAGGTGAATGTGAAACCGGTTGGGGCTACGAATGTCACCGAATAGGTGCCGGGCTGCAAGTTACCAAACAGGTATTTTCCGCTGGCATCGGTCGTTGTTGTGCTAATTACATTGTTAGCCGAATCGAGCAAACGCACTGTGACGTTCGCGACACCCGGTTCGCCGGCATCCTGAACGCCATTGCTGTTAAGGTCGGTCCACACGAAGTCGCCAAGGGCGGCCGGCCCGGCGTCGGGTGGGATTATGCACAGCGTCTCGATCTTGAAGAAGTCCTCTGTCGTCGGCTCGCCAGTGTTGGCCGCAATCACAATCACGTTGCCCATGAACCCGCCGCCGTTAATGTCGGCCAATCGCGGTCCCGTCAGCGTGGTTTCATTCAATTCCGTGAATCCCATGGCCAAAAGCACGGCATCGCTTAGGATCACATGGTTGTTAAAGGCATTCGGGAAGTTGCCGATCCACAAACGGAAGTCACTGTCGTTGACCACATAGCCTAGGGTCAGCTCGTCCAACAGAACGGTATTGTTGAACTCGAATAGGACATAGTTGTCGCGTCCGCCGTCATTGTCGACGGTGTGGGTGTTGTTTCCACCAGTCCCTTCGCTGGTATCCGTTACGCCCAGGCCACCGCCATAGCTTCCCAAATAGGCTGTTGCCCATTTCCCGCTCGCGACCTCGCGACTAAAGGCGCTGACATTGACAGACACCCCGGCGCCGTTAAAGTTGCGAATATTGCCCGCGGTCCCCGAAGTCGAAGTGTTGCCGCTGAAGTCGATGGGGACGCACTCGTCCTCCTCCTCTGGCGCATTGATACCTGCATCAACCGTTAGGTTGGTTTCACCCGAAGCCAACGTGTAATTTCCGGACTTGCCCGTGACCGTGTCAGCGTCACTATCGGTGACATCACTGCCGGTGTTCTGGACAGTGAATACAAACCCGGTCGGCAAGTCAGAGAAAGTTACGCTGTAAGTGCCGGGTGTGAGATTGGTAAACAAGTATTTACCATTGGCATCCGTCAATTGCGGGCTGCCAACTTGCACGCCCCCACCGGTGAACAGTGTCACTTTGACATTGTCAACGCCGGGTTCGCCGCCATCTTGTTGACCATTCTTGTTCGTATCCAACCAGACGAAGTCGCCGAGCGCGGCCAGGTTAAAGAAGCCCTGGTCGAGGGTGGTGTTGTTGTCGCCGGAGACCAGCGTCACCTGCGCTGTCGTCAGCGTGCCATCGCCATCGCTGTCGGTGATGTCGCTGCCGACGTTGGC
>JANNLP010000509.1:0-4481 GCA_031396905.1 Gemmataceae bacterium | reverse complement strand
GCTCAATCAACGATTGCGTTTTGACGACCGTGCGCTCTTCCGGAAACGTGTGAAACGACGAAACGACCAAATTGCCGGCCCACGCTTCCGTGGTCACGAAGCCGAGCGGCGACATGGCCAGGCGGTTGTTCGGGCGGAAGTTGTGTAGCAAGCCACGCTTCAGGCCATCGCGGAGAATCTCGTCGTGGATGTGTTCGTATACTTCGTCGTTCAGCGATTCGACTTGATAACTGGTTTGGTACTTAAGCCCGGGCCGCCAGTTGAGCGACTCGTTGCGTTCGCCGCGCATCTTGTGGCGAAACAAAGCACGATGCGTCGGCAATGTCGCCCCGGCGGCGGCTGCCACTTCGGTGAGATGGCCCAACGGGCTGTCCCAGGAAATGGCATGCCCCGTGCGGGTGATGCGCACGGTCAACACATAATCGCGCTTGGCGACGCTGCGGGCGGCCAGCACCTCGAATAGCTCCGGGTGCAGCGGCCGATCGTACAGGTGATAAACCAAGTCGGCCACGCGGGGCCGGATTTCGACGGCGTCCATGCAACATCCCTGTCGCCCGGGGCAGAGTATAGCGCGGGAGCCGAAAACTCTCAATGGGAATTAGCTGGACTCATTCACGGAAGTGCCGGCACCGCAAAATCAATGACAGTCACTTCGCCCGCTCGCACCGTGGCCCAGCGGCGACCGCTGCCAATGCTCGTTTCGCTGGACCAGCGCGCTTCCAGTTCCCACGTCGTACCCGTGCGCGGCGGCATGTCGGCGATGACTTTACGCACGAGTCCGGTGCCTTCAACTTTCGCACCATTCACAAACAGCTCCGCGTCGGCGGCCGGCACATGAATCTCACAAACCGCCGGCCCGGCCATAAAAGTCACATCACGCCGCGGCTGGTTCAACGGAATGACAACACCAACACCACCCCGCCCGTAACCATAACCGTAGCCGTAAGGGCCATAACCATAGGCCGGGAACAAGTACCGGTTATCCGGAAAGTTGCTCAACCGTTGATCGGCCCCGCCAAAGTAACCGGGGATGCTGCCGTAAGTCGGCACCGGCGGCCCGTAGAGCGAAAACCCGTTGGACCACTGCCCGCCGTAAGCCCCCGGCAAATAGCCAAACGCCGGCCCGGTCCAATACCCAAAGTAAGGCCCCGACGGATAATAGCCGCCCCGCCCGTATTGGCCCTGCGCGAAGCAAGGCAACAGCAACACAACAATCAAAGCAACCCGACGCATTGGCCACGCCTCCAACCAATATCATCGAAGACCTGGCGACAGGGACTGGATAGGAAGGCTGAGAAAATGGTGCCACAGGAGAACGAGCGGACGGATTATTCACGCGCGGCCACGGCTTCGAAAATTCCGGCCATGTGCCGCAGCTATTTAGTATGAACTCGCCGACAGGATTTCCTCACCGGTACCGAAGGCGCGGGTTACGAGTGATGCAAAAACGGTGATCGGCACGCTTTCACGAATGAATGCGACGGAGCCGTCGCAGAAGCCCACATTACTTCCACCGAAATGAAATGAATAGACCTCGTTGCGATTAGTCGCATTCATTGGCCGCAAGGCGTTGCCGGTCACCGAGCCATTGTTGGCGATAAACGAATTGCCGAGCGTCATGCCGTCCGATGTCGCGCCGTCGAGTGAAAACGGGCCTGTGTGATCGGCCCAGCCCATGCCTTCGTTGTGGAGCACGCCCGTGGTCTTGCCGGCAAAGTAAAGCTGCGGTCGCGCAGCGCACTCCACCATCATCAGCGTGCAAGACGTGCCGTCGGTAATGTCGTCGATGCGCGTCGTTTTCTCCTTATACAAAGCGCCGCGGCTACGCAGTGGATCGACATATCGCGGATTGAGGCACTCGTCTTTCACGCCGTTCATCGTCTCGTAGTCGTTGGCGCCCAGCCCTTTGGGAAAAGTCAGCGTCGCCACGGTGGTGACATTGGCTCGCTGCGGAACGGAAGGACATTGAAATGTCTTCACTTGTTTCTGCACCGCTTCGAGATTCTCCGCGGCATGCCAGTGCTTGTCGAAACGATAAAGACTCTGCAGGCTTCCTTCCTCAATGAAGAACAACGTGAACGCCCGCCACGAGTGCCGGGTTCCCGTGGGATGGCTGGCGGACTGCAGGCTATACATCGCGGCCGGAAAATAGCCGTGTGCGCCGTGGTAGTTCTGCATCGCCAGGGTCAATTGCTTCAAGTTATTCGCGCAGTGCATCCGACTGGCCGCCTCGCGCACCTTCTGCACGGCCGGCAACAATAACCCAATGAGAATCGCAATGATGGCGATGACGACTAACAACTCGATCAAGGTGAAACCACGCCGGCGCATAAGCTCCATCTCCAAATGAATGCTCGAATGAAATCAACTCGTTCCCGAGACCAGTCCCGGGAACGAGCTGTCGGCATCTACACACTGCCGCCGAAACGCAGTCGGAACTGGATGAAGTCCGCGGCCGACACGCTGCCGTCACCGTCAAAGTCAAACGCAGTACTGCTGCCGCCGAGCGCCAGCCGGAACTGAATGAAGTCCGATGCCGCCACTGTTCTGTCACCGTCGAAGTCGCCAAACAGGCGATGCGTAAGAAAGGCTCGATCATCACCGCCAGTGCCGTTGCCATCGCCGTCGAGTTGACCACCAGCCCCTTGCACATTAGCGGCGACAATCGTCAATGTATACAAACCGTCGACCAGCGATTTACCGTCCAGGCTGATCGCACCGCCATTGGCAACCGTCAGCGTCATGTCGTTGCCGGCCTGCACGGCCGTGAGACTGACAGCGCCCGTCAGCCCGGTGGGACCGGTTCGCGTCAACACAAATGCGGCGTTCTCACCGTTGGGAAACGTCACCGCTTCGGAAAACGAGACTTTGAAACTGGTGACCATGGATCGATGAGCCGCGCCATCGTTCACCTGAATCGCCGCGATTGTCGGCGGGACGGCCGGGCCAAAGTTGGCATCGCCCGGCGTGATGATACCACCGGGCGGCAGATTCACCGCCGCCTTGAGAGCATCGTACTCGCGTCCAAGATCCGGCACGCCGCCAACAGCAATGATGTCGCCGTTGTACCACGCCGCCGCTGAAAATGCAGTCGTATTGCTGGGGAATCGCGTCATTGCATCGGAGGTGCCGCTGGTCTGCGTCAACGCCGCCGGCGAATAAATCTTGCCCGGTGTCGTGCCATCAAGCCAGCCCGCCGCGTCAATCACCGTCGCCCACGGTGGCGTTTCGATGACGCCGTCATTGTCCGCATCGTAATCGGTCGCGACCGCGCCGGTGAAGCCCGTTACGAGCATAATTGTCACATTGCCATTCTCAATGGTGGTATTACCGGGCCGGTTCATGTCCGCGAGCTTGGTATCCGCGTGGACCAATGTCGTCCATGGCGTAGCATTGTTCGTTCCATAAAGATGTCCGATCATCAGCAAACCGTTGACACCCGTTTGAAACGACGACAGATTGACCGCGTTGTCGATGACGCCCGCATTGGTGCCATCGCCTTCAACTTCCAACACCCATACGTCGGTCAACGGTGCCGCGCCGGCCGTGTTGCGAATCTCGATGTATTCCCGACTGTCATCGGTGGCCGGCGGATTGCAATAAACTTCATTGACCAGCAACGCGGGCACGGCCCGTTCTTCGAGCAACTGCACGCCGGGCCGCCGGCGCAATGACTTCGTTCCGTTTCGCATGTGTCGAGTCCTTGAATTAGAAGCGGTTTTGCAAGTACAGAGCCGACCGCGTTCACCGCGAAATCGGCAAAGACAGGTCTAGCAGGCCATTGTGAAGTATCAGTGAAGAATTTGCGTAGAACACGCGAGGAAGGCCATCTCGGGTTAGCCGCGACGCGAAGGTACCCCGCAGCGGAGCGCGACGACGCTACGGGAATGTGCCAATTGTTTCATTGCCATTGATCGTGAACACCTTGTGCAGGTCTATTGCAGTAACTTTCTTCCTGACAAATAGCGCCGAGCCATCGCCGAGAGCTGCGAAGAACCCATCGGGATAATGGCCAATCAAACCCTTGCCCGGGTCTTTCGCATCCGGCACGAAGTCGCCCGGCTTGGTCCAGGGAATGGCCAGTTGGTCCGCCGCTTCGACGACTACGATCGTCTGCGAGGTACCGTCCACAATGTCTCGAATTCCCCGGGCCTTACCACCGGGCTGTGGGGCGAAAATGCACTTCTCTCCGCTCACGCCCAGGTATGTCGTCGTGCCGGCCGGACTGTTTTGTCCCGGTGCGACAAACGCCGCGGGGATCTTGGCGATCAGCTTCTTATTGTGTTCGCTGTCCCACGGCTCATCCATCTTGAACCGACCAACCACCCTGCCGCTTTCCATGTACGGCACCATCAAGACGCGCCAACTCAAGAGTGGTTTGCCATTCTTGTCGTACACGTCTGTGGGAAACCTGCCATTGTTGGCGTCGTGATACGAATGCAGCGCCAGAACGATCTGCCGGAGATTGCCAAGAGAATGAC
>JANNLP010000482.1:0-5429 GCA_031396905.1 Gemmataceae bacterium | reverse complement strand
CGCGCGCACGAGGGTCTCACCTTCGTCCTTTGCTGTCATGTCCGCATTAAGCCGGCGCTGCATTTGGTGATCCAGTAACTGGGCTTCGAACTGCTCCTGCCACAGCCGGAGTTGTTCGGCATTGGCATCGCTACTTGCGGGGTGGGCGGCGATAAACTCGCGGCATATCTCCCGCGCTAAATCGTTCTTGCCGGCCTTCACCGCCGCATCAGCACGCTTGTAGAATTCGCTGACCGTCGGCGGTTGCAACAACAACCAAACGAACCAGCCCATGCACGCCAGCGCCGCCGGAATACTGACGCCAAGAAACCACGACTTCTCCCAGAACGGTTTCGACTTGATGCGAACTTTCTTATTCTTGGCCGCCCCCCGCAGTACCTTGGCGACATACCGGTCCGCGGCATCGACGGCTCCGACGCCCGGCTTGTCTACGATTCGCGCCTTCGCTGCATCCAGCCCGGCGGAATGCTGTTCGGCCATCTTCGTTTCAACTTCGCCCAAGACTCTTCCCACCATCGCGGCATCGAATGGCCGATGCTCCGGCTTCTTTTCCATGAGCTGACAGACCAGCGTGTCCAGCCACGGCGGTATGTCCAGCACTTTGCGGCTCGGCCGTTCAAACGGCTCAGTGACATGGGCCATGAACATGTCCACTGGTGAGTCCTTCTTGAAGGGCTTCTCGCCAGTGAGAAGTTCGTAAAGGACCACGCCGAGCGAATACAAGTCCGATTTCGCGGTGAGGTTCCGTTCGCCTTTGCACTGCTCCGGCGACATGTACGCGGCAGTGCCGACGGTGCTATTGGCGTTGGTCAGCGCTGTGACATCCTGGTCTTTGGCGATGCCGAAATCGGTGAGCTTCAGCGTGCCATCTTTCAGAATCATCAAGTTCGACGGTTTGAGGTCGCGGTGGATGATGCCTTTTTCGTGAGCGTGCTGAAGGGCCAGGCACAACTGCTTGCCGAGTTGCACGACCTCCTGCCAACCGAGGCGATCGCGCCGCTCCAGAATGCGGTCGAGCGCCTCGCCTTTAACAAACTCCATGGCAAAAAACGGCGTCTTGCGGTAGCGACCCGTGGCATACAGGCGAACGATATGGGGATGATTGAGCTGTTTGAGAATCTCGGCCTCGCGCTCGAATCGAGCCAACGCCGTTTCATTGCCGACCAAGCCAAATGCGATGACTTTGATCGCCACCGGTTGACCGGTTTCGGTATAGGTGGCCTTGAAGACCGTTCCCATCGCGCCGGAGCCTAGCTCCTGCTCAATGCGGAATGGCCCAAGAATCTTGCCGTTCTCCAACATCGCCACATTTGGCTCCGAATGATACCGCTAACGTTGATTACCGATGAGTTTGGCGCGTTCTTGCACGAGTTTGCTATAGTCGCGGAAGCGCGGATGGTCCGCCGAACCGAGCCATTCGAAGCCGACCGCTTCTACGGTTGTCAACAGCGCCCCCGCCTCGCGCAGTCGCGACAGTGCGGTATCGTGATCCTGTCGAAATCTGGCAGACACGCCGTCAACGGGAATTGCCACGCGATAACCACGGTCGAGCAAGTCAAAAGCGGTCTGGCTGACACACACATGCGTTTCCATACCAGCGAGCAAGATCCACGGCCGATGAGCGTCCAGCGAATCCACCAGGCCCGGTGCCCCGCAGCAACTGAAGCTCTTCTTGGCGGGGCGCTCAGCCGGCAGCTTGCCGGACAGCGCGGCAACCGTTGCTCCCAAGCCCTTGGGATATTGCTCGGTCACGCGCACAGGGAGATCGACCAGCGCCGCAGTATCGAGGAGAAATGCCACGTTGGACACCAAGCGGTCGCCGTCAGGGATCGCCGGCAACAGCTTTTCCTGCACGTCCACGATCAGCAGAGTCGTATTCCCGGCAGTCAGTCGCGGCACAGCCATCGCGCGGAATCTCCGAGTCAGGGATTTGAGTCAACGTCCGAATCTCGAGGCCACCCGGCAAGGTGGCGGCAAACAATCGTCAAGTCATCGCTCGACGATCCAGACGTCAATTCACCTCCAAAACGCTCCGCATAATGCCGGGCTACGATGCGCTCGGCCGCCTCGGCAGCATCTCCAATCGGAGTCCGCCTCCGCAATTGCTCTACCAATTCGTTGGGCGTCCAAGATGTATTCGGAATCATGCAACCTGACTTGCGAATGAGTTCAAGTAAGGTGCCGTACGCATGATTGCCATACCCAGATTGGCGGCGACGATGCCGAATCAACCAACGTAAAGAAAGCAGACCGGCAATGGCGGCGAATGACACCGACGATACTTGCACTATGGTCTTGCCTGACCATTCACGCGGATCAAATGATAGGAACCAGTCGCCGAGCGACCGTTGTCGATCAGCATTGTAGTCCAGCACGTAATTACGGATGAAACTGCTGCCGCTGTCCAAAATGGAGTCAACAAACTGGCTCAACAGACTTCCCGAATCTCCTAGCGACGGACTTTCCGGCGTCGGGTCTAGCGTGAGCCAGTGCCACGATGTAGCGCCATTGCCTGCTGGCCGGCGAATTGCGGCTTCGACCCAACTGTGGGCATGGTTATGGCGAACGACGTACTTACCATTTCCGAGTGATTCCGCGCCGTGAAAGCCCATGACCACACGGGTCGGCACGCCCTGACAGCGCAGAAGCAATGCAAGCGCCGAGGAAAAGCGATTGCAGTGGCCCTGCCGTATGTTCAGCACGAAGTCCTCAATGGGGTCCAACTCGACATCGTTGCGATCCAGCGTGAAGGAGTATCGGAAATCGCCACTGGAGCGCAAGTACGAATCGAAAGCCCGGGCGATGCGTTCGTGTAACTCGTCGGGCGCTTTCTTGCCGGTCGCCGGCGGGTCGCCGGACCATGTCAATCGGCCCTTGGCAATCAAGTCACGCAACAACTCATCGGAAAACTGCCGTAGTCGAGATAAACGGCTAACGATCGTGAGATGTTCCGCAAGTGCCGGGTCAATGAACACGGGCAACCCTATATCCACTTCGGGAAGCGGAGCCACCACCTGCCGATACTCTGGGTGCAATGGCAACGATGAAACCACTGGCGGAAATACGTCGCCCTCTTGTTGAGCGACCCAACCGTGCCGCACATCGCGAGCACCAATGGTCTCTACCGGCGCGCGGTACATTCGCCCTTCTCGTTCGCCCAACGGCGCCCACACAGGTTCGGCAAGAAAGAACGACTGATGCAACTTAATCGGATACGGGAATGTGACAATGAACTGATCCGGCCCAAGGTCAGGCAACCCCTGACCTTGCTCACCGCGCCTGGGTGTTCGCGGTCGGACAAACGGAACGATCGGACCCGCATCCGGCAGGACCAACCGACCCATTCTTCTTTGATCGCCATATGAGGCCCAGTTGCGATTCTGCCATTTGCCACGATCGTAGAAATTGAAGGTCGTCCCGCGCCAACGTTGAGCGGGCGACAGATCCAGCTTGGGACGGCCGTTGGCGGTTTCGACGCGAATGGTAAACGCCTCTTCGTCGCTTACATTGAGTTCGCCACTCATATTAAGATCAATCGCAGGCCGATCATCGCTGTACCCGGTCTGAAGCCGGTTGGCCAAATTGCCATATTCCCACTTGGCGTCGGTCACCCGCGGCATCACCATCGAAAGGACCATTGCAGCGACTGCGATTGGCATTGTCATTGCGGCGGTACGCCAAAAACCCGGGCCTATCGGTTCATCAGGCTTTGTTGCTCGTGGCGACTGAACGCGATCCGCAACGGCATGAAAATCCAATAAGCAGCGAGTGGCAGCACATGCGTAGACCAGGGTCATGACACAGATGATGCTGTCGCCGCCGAGTGCACTCGCTAGGCCAACGCCCATCAGGCCAGCGAATTGCAGCCCCCAATAGTCGCCCACATGTTTTGGGCGAAACAACTTGGCTGGAATGATGACAAGGACCAATGGCCCTAAGTACGGCAGCAGCGACGCGGGCCACGGCAAATACTTCAATAACGTTCCTGATGGCCTCACGATCTGGAGGGCGATCCAGCCCATGACGACCACCCCAATGACACCGCCGACGACATTGGCCGCCCGCAGCGACAGCGACCAGCGACCCTCAACACGGTAGGCAGTGAACAACGCCGCGCCTGCCAATACCGCAATTACCGTCATCTCAGGCAAAAACGCCCACTCCGCGTACACAAGACATGCACATGACAACGCTAAGCTGAAATACAGACTTCGATGAAAGCGCAACAAGCCTGAATCGCCGACCGCGCGAAAGTCAGACATGCAACACCTCCGGCGGCCGGTAGTAAGGTGACATCCGCGCCGGATCAACACTGATTACAGGCCCCGTGAGACCAGCCGGCAAGGCGCGCGTGGGTGCCGCAACAACAATTGGCGTGCGTGCTGCATTGAAGCGAATATCATCGGTCGGCCAAGTGCGAGAAGCCGACGATATCGTTGGCCATTCAGCCAGTGCTCTCAGGGCATTGATGACGCCACGACGATGGTCAAGATCAATGCGGCGCCAACCGCTATTAGAGGTAACCGCAATTGTCAAGCGGCCATCCTGGCTTTGCGACCAGGCGACGACAAACGATGCCAGGAATGCCAGCGTCGCCTCAACGTGGCCTGGTGTGCTTCCAACCAGGTCCGCCGCGACAATGAGTGCCGTGCCTGCCGATCGGTCCAACTCGCGCACCATCGGAGCGCCAATTCGTGCGGTCGTCCGCCAATGGATCCAACGCGGACTATCACCAGCGCGAAATGGTCGCAAGCCGTGAATATCCGTGCCTTCACTCAAGTGTCGCACGGTCAGACGCCGTTGACCGCGAATCACGACCTTTCCCTTCAACCGCCGCAAGAGTCGTTCCAGTTCCAAATCGCCGCACGATGGGTAAACCCAACTTTGACATGATACATCGGTGCGCCGCACGGCTTCTACAAGTCCGAACGGGTAGCCATGCCGCAATTCCAGTCGGGCTGATTCCACCATCCCTCGATGCTTTGGATGCAACGTGTGAATCTGCGCGATGTGCCCTTTCGCCATGACCGAAGTCGTTTGGGTTATGGAAGTGACTCCGGCCCAAGTCAATGCGACATCAAGTCGAAACAAAGACCGTCGCGATTGGTTTGATATCACGACATTGGCTCGACATGAGCTAATGGCATGTACGCCCTCGGGCACGTCAACTCCCAGAGTGATACGGCGCAAGCTGCGTCGCACCTGGAGCCAGTTGACGACCAAGAGCACCAACACGAAACAACCCATGAGCAGAAGCAAGTTGATGTTCTTGAACAATGCGATGCCGACGAGCGCGATGACCACGCCCGTCCAATACCAGCCGGCTTTGGTGAGTCGCACTCGATGAATGGCTGGTGGCGACGTCACATGCACACCTCAATCACACAGGCACCGTGGTGCCGTCCAAAATTTCATTGACGCTTCGATCG
>JANNLP010000449.1:0-1654 GCA_031396905.1 Gemmataceae bacterium | reverse complement strand
AGCCTTTGCCGTTGGTCACGTACAGTTTTTTCTCTTTGGCCGCGAAGCGCACGCTAGTGGGATACCAGCCGACCGGGATAAACCCCAGCGGCACTGCCTTGGCCGGGTCGCTGGCATTGAAGACGGCGATGTTGTTGGCATCGGCATTGGCGACGAAGAGCATGTCGCCATCCGGCGACAACGTGAGGCTGGCGGGTGTGTTGCCGCTCGGGCCTTGCGGGTGCAACGCACAATTCAAGGTTTGCAATGGCTTGCCGGTGGCAGGATCAAGAACGCTGACCATCGTCGAGTTCGCGCAAGCGACGTAAAGGGCCTTGCCGTCAGCGCGGAGCGCCATTTCCGTCGGATGCGACGCCGTGGCCCAGCGATCGTCGACTTTGAGCGTTGCCACATCGATCACCGCGACTGCCGCGTGTGCCCAAAGCGACACAAAGAGTCGCTTGCCATTCGGTTCCGGCAAAACCGTATACGGGAACGCACCATCCTTGGAACCAGGCAGCGGGTCTGATTCGTTGTCACGAAATGCCGGACCAGGTTGATCGCCATCTTTCGGTGGCGGGCCGAATGCGACGCGCCGTGGTTCGCCTGTTCCATCAGCCGATAACACGGCAACTGAATTACCCAATAACCCCGTTGCGTACAGGTTCTTTCCATCAGGACTGGTCGCAATGCCGCTGACGACAAACTTGTCCTTGGCCGCCGCGACACGCAATGTACGTGGCTTGAATAACATACCATCGGCACAGTCGTATGCATGAATCGTCTCGTATTCGCCACCGCTGGCGTACAGCGTCTTGCCGTCGGGTGAAAACGCGAGTCCGTAAAACGCCTGATCGACAATTGTCCGCGAAGTTGTTCGCACGCGATTCCCGACCAGGGACATCATGACAATCTCGTGTTCGCGATAACCACAATGCAGCACTGCAAGGTGCTTGCCATCGGGGTGCAATTCAATGTGCACCGGAAAGTCGCCGATTTCGGTGTGGGAGCCTGCCGGGCGCAAACGCCATTGATTGGGCAGTTGCACAAAGCCATCGGGCAACACACCAGGCAGGACGCGATTGGTCGCCGTTACGATTGCTGGCGGCCGATCCTGGCCGATAGTCAACGATGCTGTTAATCCAATCAGCCCTGCTATGAGTAGCGCAAATGCAGTCCCGGCACGTTGCATGGATCAATTCCTTGAGATGACGACATTATGTTGAGCAACCGCCCATGCGACTGTGAAATAATCACGAATTGTGGCCACTACGCGGCGACCCCCGCTTCCGCGGGGATTTCACTCGTCTCATCGGATGCGAAGTATGCATCGTCGGCTTCGTCCGTCGGGCCGTCTTTCAACCAGGTGTTCCAGCCCAAGCGCGGGCCAAGCACATCGCGCCCGCCCTCAACCATTTCGAGTTCCGGCACCGCCCCACCCTTCAATGCCAGCTGGATCTCGAAATCAAACTCGGGGCCGACGTATAGGCGAATGATCTGACACAAAAGGAAGAACGTTTTGCGCCTTGGCCGTGGCGAACGATCCGGCATCAATTCTTGATATGTCGATAAATCGAGCGGGCCGATGCGCAGGCGAAAACTACTGACAACGTCCCAGACGCGCTCGCCCGCCACGACGTTGAGACCCAGCTCAATGTTGCCGTCTTCATTGAGA
>JANNLP010000434.1:0-1607 GCA_031396905.1 Gemmataceae bacterium | reverse complement strand
GTTGCAGCGCGGCGCACCCTTTGGTTCCCCGCGCTGGCAGACCCAAACGGCCAAACGCCTACAATTAGGATCGACATTGCAGCCGCGCGGCCGTCCGAAAAAGAAACCACCGCCATGAAAAGACTCCCGACCCCTTTTGTCCCGCCCGTTCTAGGAAACGTGGTCCAGATCGGCAGCGCCGTATCAGCTCCTATGACCGTGGAGGATGATTGGATCACAGTCGCGTTTCCATCAACGTTGCTCGAGCCGGGGTTGTACATGGTCTCGACGAACGTGATCGTGAGTGGGCTGACCCAACTTCCGTATTATTCATTCTCGTCAATCTCCCACTTGGGGCCGGCGCAACCGAGCGTGCTGACGATGGTGGCGGGGAGTTGGATTAACAGCCCCACTAATTTTCTCCCAAGCAACATTTTCTGGATGCAGCCGAACACTAGTCCAAACTACCCACTCGGAACCAACGGGTACTTCTGGGTGGATGTCCTATTTGCCCCGATGTATTGAGCAGATGGCCCAACTTCGGGTGTCCCTGGGGGGTTTTAACCATGAGTTGCATCAAGCTACGATTTGTCAACGCATGGCTTGAGAGTCGAGTCATGCCCGCGGTTTTTACGGTCGAGAATCTCAATGATGCCGGGATCGGTACACTTCGGCAAGCAGTGTTAGATGCCAATACCAACATCGGTGCCGACAGTATTCAGTTCTTGCCATCGCTAAGTGGCAATCAGATTTTTTTGACTTCGGGACAAATGACTATATCGGACGAGTTGACCATAGATGGAGAATCCGCAAAGTACATCGGTGTTAACGGCAATGGGAATAATCGGATCTTCGTCTCAAATGCGAGTCTGACAATTTCCTACCTAAGCATGGACAATGGCTCCGCAACTGTAGCACCGGCGATCGGATTTGGCGGTGTCGTCCATTCGACTGCGGCGCTTGTAATGACTGATTGCTTTCTCAATTCTGGCAATGCTTCTGCTGGGGGCGGGTTGTTGTTCCAGTCAGGTCCGACACTAACGCTGCTGCGTTGTAGTTTTGGCGGCGGGGCGGCTGGCAGCCAAGGTGGTGCCGTTCTCGCTTCAGGCACGGTTTCGGTGGCCACCTGCACATTTCAATCGAACGTGGCAACCGGCAACACCTCGAGCGGCGGCGCGATTCACCTGACCAGCGGTATGCTGACGATGGATAATTCCGGGTTTCAGGGAGATTTCGCAACATTTGGCGGCGCGATTCGCGCGGATGGGCCGGTGACAATCCGGAACTCCACCATTGCCAGTTGCGGCTCGAATGTGTTCGGGGCCAAGGGCGGCGGACTGTATCTCACCGCCGGCGGTACGCTTTGGAACTGCACCGTAGCGTACAACGGCGTCGGAAATGGCACCGGCGGCGGTATTCATGGATCCGTGAATCTGGAAAGCACGATTGTCAGCAACAATTCCGCGCCCACCGGGCCGGACATCAGCGGCTCGGCGACGGCCAAGAACAGCGCCATCGGCAATGCCAGCGGCTTTGCTTTCACTAACGGAGGCGGCAATCTACCATTCGGCACCAACGTGCAATTTCGGTTCTCACTGCCCGGTAGTTATGGCGGAGGCGTTCTCACC
>JANNLP010000419.1:0-2565 GCA_031396905.1 Gemmataceae bacterium | reverse complement strand
TCGGCGTGCTGGTGATCTGGTGGCCGTCAATCATTGTCTCGGGTTTGCACGTATTGCAATGGATCGTGCCTCCATTGTTGATGATTGCCGCCACACGGTGGGTCATGCGCCCCTGGGCAGCCGGTCGGCTTGGCACGTGGCGACCAGCGTTTCTGTTGGTCACGGTTGCAGCCTTGTCACTCGTTGGCATGATCGTCGGACTTTGGTACCGCGTCGCCGAAGTGCGGGAACCGCATGATCCGTTCGACATAGTGGCGTTCAAGAAATCGCTGCCATCGCCCGAACACAACGAAACCGGACGCAAACTCGCAGCTCTGTTCCAGAAATATGCCGACCCCTTCGCCATGCCGGCCGGAGTTCCCGAAGAGAGCAATAAGCTCAATCGCATGGCGATGATCCAGATGCGAGCGGCCGAAGCAGTCAGCAAGCACACGTGGCCAACCGATGACGCGGAATTGAATCGTTTACTCGATGACGCGTTTGCCAATCCCTGGTTCGACGAACTGCGAGAAGCCGTTGCCATGCCATTGGGGATGGTCACCAGCGACGGCAGTGACTTGCTCGGCTCTGCGTATCACGCCAGTAACTTACTGAATTACCGTGCGTTGCAGCTTGTAAGTCGCGGCCAAACCGAGGCGGCATTCGATATTGTCTTCCTCAAACTTGCCCTCAGTCGGCATCTCCAGAGTAAAGCGACCGGGCATGGGTTTCGAGTCGGTAGCCATGTCGAAACATCGGCTCTTGGTTTGTTGGCCGTGTTGGCTGACGTCGCTGTCGATCGAGCCCACTTGCTTGAAAAATCGCTCGCGCGGCTGATCGAACATGCCAAAGCAGTACCGCCGCTAATGGATACACTACGTATCGAATACGTTCAAACACTTGAATACGCGTCAATCCCGAACTTTCGCAAAGTCGATAGGAATCAGTCACAATGGGATCATGATGCAAAGGAGATTGCGTTACAGGTTCCCTGGGAGCAGCAACGAACACGCGCCATTTTGGCCATGGCCTATGCCGGCTTTCTTCGCACTTACGAATTACCGTTTGCCGAAGCCCAAAGCCGCGTCGCACTAGACTATCGACCGGGTAAGTCCGTCTGGTGGCCATTTATGACCTGGACATCGCCGTCGTCCGATCCGATTCAATCGGCGAAAGACACCGCAAAAATGTGTCAGTTATTACAACATTCACGCTGGGAAAATCTCTCTATGGCACCGCATCTGCTTGGGGGGGACATCGCGGACCGCACCCACCGCAATGCCGCTCAATTGCAATTGGCATTAGCCATTTATCAGCATCGACATGGCACGCCGGCCACTGAGTTGAACAAACTTGTGCCGGAGATCATGTCTGAATTGCCGCGCGATCCGTACAACGACGAGCCGATCCATTATCGAGTTTCGCAAGGCGAGACAATCAAACCTTGGAATCGGAATTCCGAGGGCTTTCCAAAGGAACGCACAACCTCGCCTGGCCAAGGCTTGTTGTGGAGCGTTGGCCCCGATTTGGTCGATAACAATGGCCTGATCGACGGCCCCGCCATTTGGTGGCTGCGTGGCATGCCACCATACGACATCGTCTTCCTCGTGCCGGTCGTGAAGAAGCCGTAGCGATTTGGCGAGCGTCGATGCGTAAGCACGACGTGGAGTCGGAATTTGTCCGTAAATCCAAAAAAACCACGTCCAGCTGACGCATCGCCGCTCGCCAAAAGCTGCGGTCCGTTTCGTTGTGTAATTGCAATGTTGTCAGTCGCACGGCTTTTTTTTGCTACGCCCCTTGACTTTGCCACCACCATAAGTATATATTTGTCCAGTATCGGCGCGACACGCCGATGCACTGCGATGTTCTCGCCGGACTTGGTACCAGGATGGCGGGCACATCAATCGCGCGAATGCATAGGCCGATGCGCCGCGCGATAGATTCTGCTTCCGCTCCCTGATGGGAGGTTAGTGGTGGGTGAAGCGCTTAAACCCTCCCCTAGCCCCTCCCTGCGAGGGAGGGGAATCAGAACAGATCGGCCATTGGTACGGGTTGAAAGGGGCCAAGGGACGAACGCTGGTGGCGGCCGTCGGCGGCGATGAATCGAGCGAGTTCATCCGCCAGAGCCTGGCCATCACGGCGGCCTGGTCGGCGGCTGGCGTCGCGGCCGAATGCGTGGTGATACCCGGCACCAACCATTTTACCGTGGTCGATGAGCTGACCCGGCCCGACAGCGCAATGGTCGCCCGTATTCTCGATTTGGCGCGGGCCTGAAACGGCAGCCCTTACCGACGCGGCTTGAGCTGCAGCGGCTTCAAGCGGCACTGGTGGAGCGAGGCTGCCGCCAGCACCGGCTTCGAGCGCTTTTCCGCCCGGTCGATTTCGAGCAGCACTTTGTCCAGCGCGGTGGTCACGCCAGTAAGACCCGGCACCTCAGCCACATCGTCGCGAAAGCCGGCCAGCGCCGCACGCCGCGACGACAGGTCAAGCACCGGCAGGCACGGCGCGCCACGAACAATTCTGAACATGACCGGCACCTCTCTTGATGGGCAGCTTTGTCGATGATGCGGACGTTCGCGCAACATC
>JANNLP010000418.1:0-4988 GCA_031396905.1 Gemmataceae bacterium | reverse complement strand
GCAGGAACAACGCGATCATAGCGAAGGTACGGCTCAGATTATCGATGAAGAAGTTGCCAAACTTCTTCGCGAAGCTGATGCTCGAGCTTTTGAACTCGTTAGCACCAATCGGCCGACGCTTGAACGCATTGTCGCGGCACTGTTGTTAAATGAAGAGTTGGAACGCAAGGAATTGGAAAACCTAATAACGGGAGTTGACGTTCAAAGCAACGGGCAGGTTCCGCACACGAATGCTGTCGGGCAGGTCGCGCCAGCGAGTTCAGCTACTGCGTAGTAAACAAGAAAATCTGGCAGGCATCTTGCAACTGGCACAGTGAGCGACGACAATCGTTGTTAGGCAGTGCATCGCACAGCGACGCGGAGCCGCAACCATGACGAACTACGATCCGTTGGACGCCCGGGCCGATTGTTTTCATCCGCCGACAATTCCCACTCTGGTCGGCTGCCTGCACTGCGGCGAGGAATACGAAAGTTATCTCATCGAATGGCGCGTCAGCACGGATGCCAATGGCAAGCCGCACGGCTTTTGGTGCTGCCCGACCCCGAACTGCGACGGCCGCGGTTTCGGCTGTGACATCTTCCCCTGCGACCCTGAATACCGCGACGAAGATGGCAACCTCATGTGGTCGGACGATGGCGAAGACGACTGCGATTACGACGAAGAGTTGATCGACGAATACAAAGATGAAACCGCCAGCGACCGTGGCGGCGAGTCCGGTGGCGAGAACATTCCGTATTAACGACGCGCCGCGATTGATTTGACTATTCTCTCTTCCCTCGCCGTTTCGGTCGGGTTTCGTCGTCATCGCCGCTTGCAAACTCCGCCAGCAACGGCTGCCCGTTTTCATCGACGCCGGTCAACTCGCGGATTTTGGCTTCGGCTTGTTTGAGCTGGCTGAAGCAGTCTTTCAGCAGGGCGATGCCTCGTTCGTAGCGCGACAGGGCCTGGTCGAGCGTGATGTCGCCGCGTTCGAGGTCTTGAACGACCGTTTCCAACTCGGTCAAGGCGTCTTCAAACTTCATGGCACGTCCTCAGCGGCGTTTATCGCGGTGGCAATACTCTCGACCCGGCCACGATGCAGGCGGCTGACTAATATGTCGCCAATTCGCACGGCGCCGGCGTCACGCAGTAACTTGCCTTCCAGCGTCTGTGTCAGACTATAACCCCGCGAAAGCACATTGAGAGGACTGAGTGCCTCCAGTCGGCCAGCAAACGCGGCAAGACAATCGCGCTGGCGAGTGATGGCTCGAGTGCTGCTGCCGTTGAGCCGTTGGCTCAGCTCATCGAGCCGTTGCTCGCGCTCACGAATACGCTCCAGCGGCAAACGGAATGCTCTACGTGATTGTAATTCTTCGAGCCGCCGTTTCGCCATTGCTAGGCGGGACACCAACGCGGTTGCCATTGTCGAGCGGCAAATGTCGAGCCGGTCGCGCACTTGAGCCCAATGCTGGGTGGATACTTCAGCGGCATTCGTCGGCGTGGTGGCACGCACATCGGCGACCAAATCCGAAATCGTGATATCAATCTCGTGACCGACTGCGCTGACAACCGGAATGGCTGAGCGGAAGATCGCATCGGCCACCACTTCACGGTTGAACGCCGATAGGTCTTCCGCGCTGCCGCCGCCGCGACCAAGAATGATGATGTCGAGCGGCAGCGATCCTTCGGCATGACAGCGATTGAGCCGATCAAGAGCGGCAGCAATTTCCTCGGCCGCCCCGTCGCCTTGCACTTTCACCGGCACGACCACCGCATCGTGTGCCGGCCAGTTGCGGGCGAAAATCTCCAACATGTCATGCACGGCCGCGCCCCGGCCGCTGGTCACCAGTGCGATTCGCCGCGGGTACTTGGGCAGTGGTCGTTTCCGTTCCGGAGCAAAGTAGCCATTGCGCAACAGTTTTTCCCGAAGTCTGCGCAGAGATTCCTCCGCCTCGCCGAGTCCCTGCGGGAACATGCGCTCGGCATTAAACTGATAGCGGCCGGCTTTCTCGAACAGGCCGACTCGTCCACAGACGATGACCGACATGCCATTACCGAACTTCACGCCCGCCGGCAGCCGCAAGGCCTGGGCACGCCACATGGTGCAATTGATGATGCCCACGTCGCCATCTTTGAGTGCGAAATAAATGTGCCCCGACGATGGCCACGGCTTCCAATCGACGATCTCGCCAATGACCCAAATCTGCTTGAATGCCTCGCCCAACAATTCGTTGACGACCGCGTTCAACTCCGACACACGCAGCGGCTTCACATCGGGCGGAATCATGGTGACACCGAGTTGCTTACGAAGCTAAACACCACACTTCAAACCAAATGTCTCAGCCACGGCGGCATTCGTGACCATGCCGCCGCGAACATTCAGGCCTTCAGCCAGTGCCGCATTTTCTTTGAACGCACGATCCGGACCTTTGTTGGCAAGTTGCATCGCATATGGCAGCGTCACGTTGCATAGGGCGTAAGTGCTGGTGCGACCCACCGCACCCGGCATGTTGGCAACACAATAGTGCACAACATCATCCACCATATATGTGGGATTGCTGTGCGTCGTTGGCTTCGCCGTTTCGACGCAACCGCCCTGATCGATTGCCACATCCACGATCACGGCCCGCGGTGTCATCTTCTTCAGGTCTTCGCGCCGGACTAATCGCGGAGCCTTAGCGCCCGGAATCAACACCGCTCCTACAACAAGGTCGGCGCGGGCGATGCAGTCGAGAATATTGTGCCGGTCACTATACAGCGTCGTCACATTTGGCGGCATCACGTCGTCGAGGTAACGCAACCGATCCAGGTTGATGTCGAGAATGTAAACATGAGCGCCGAGGCCGGCGGCCATTTTGGCCGCATTGGCCCCGACGACACCGCCGCCGAGGACGACAACGGTGGCCGGCGCGACGCCGGGAACACCGCCGAGCAGAATGCCGCGCCCCTCGCATGGCCGCTCCAGATACTTGGCACCTTCCTGAATGCTCATCCGCCCGGCCACTTCACTCATCGGCGTGAGCAACGGCAATTGGCCGCGACTGTCTTTGATCGTTTCATACGCCACGGCCGTGATGCCCGACTTCATGCAGGCGCGGGTCAACTCTTCACTGGCCGCGAAATGAAAATACGTGAACACCGTCTGCCCGTTCCGCATCAGCGGCCATTCCTCCGCCAGCGGTTCCTTAACTTTCACGATCATGTCGGCCTGTTTCCAAACGGCGGCCGCACTGTCTTCAATACTCGCCCCGGCGTCGGCATAACGTTCGTCGGCGATGCCGCTGCCCTGCCCCAGGCCTTTCTGAATCACAACTTTGTGCCCGGCCCGCGTCAACTCTTCCACGCCCACCGGGATCATCGCGGTGCGGTACTCATCGATCTTCACTTCCTTCGGAACGCCGACAATCATGGCGCAAGCTCCCGCGAATGACGAGTCTGATGTAGGTGCCTGTATTGTCGGGAGCGGGCAAAAAGTGACAAGCCAAAAGCCCAGCCCTTGTATTGGCTGGGCTTTGATAGTTTCTACTGCAAGTTGATCTCGATTTTCGCGGCTTTGCGCTGATCAATGATCAACTTCACGCGCATTTCCTCGGCGCAGCATTCGCGCACGTCGTCCTTCACCTTGGTGAAATCACTTGGTTCACCGGGCTTGCGCTCGGTGAGCGAAATGAGATGCACGCCGTAGTCGGTGACGACAACGTTGCTCAACTCACCGGCTTTCATTCCGAATGCCACCTTCGCGAACGGTTCCTCGACGACCCACTTGCGGAAGATCCATCCGAGATCACCGCCCTTTGGCGCACTGGGGCAGTGGCTATATTTTTGCGCGGCTTCCGGAAATGTGATCTTCTTTTCGATGATCTGCTGGCGCAACTCGCGCATTTTCCTGGCCGCTTCCTCGCGCTCTGCCGGCGTCGCCTGTTCTGACACTCGGTAAACGATGTGACTGCACCGCACCGTCACCTTGTCGAAGAAGTCCTTGTTCTCGTTGTGATATTGCTGCAACTCGGCATCGGTCAGCTTCTTGGCGAGATACGCATTCCAGCGCTGCATGGATTCGATGCCGGCCCGGACTTGCTTTTCGGTCTGCTGAGTCTCGCGGCAATAGTCGCCCAGCGACTTGTTCTGCGACTTCAACCCTTCCAGCAGTGCTTTGAACTGCTTCTCGATCGCCTCCGTATCAGCCGGCGGCGCATTCTTGGTCAGGAACTGCCGCACCAGCATTTCGTCGATCAGGATGGAGACGACCTGTTCGTGGATGCGGCGCTGCTGTGCCGCCGTCAACGGCGTCACCGCCTGCGGCCGAGCCTTCAACACCGCGTCCAATTCACTGCGCGGAATCGCCTCGCCATTGACCACTGCCACGGGTTTGTTGTCGGCATGCGAGGAGCCGGCGACGCAACAACTGACCAGAACCACCCACGCAAGTCGATTGTCAATTCTCATTGCCCCACTCCGAACCGGAAACTGACGCAACCGCGTCATATAGCCGATGGCGGGATGTGAATCCAGCCCGTTTTGCCGGGTTGCTATCATGATGATTGACATGACGACGATGGTCCAAACCGCGCGATTGACCCTACTGGACGACAAGCCTGCCGGGCAATTGCTGATTCACGAAATCTACCGCAGCTTGCAGGGCGAATCGACCTTTGCCGGGCTGCCGTGCGTTTTCGTGCGCCTGGCGGTGTGCGACGCCCGCTGCGTTTGGTGCGATACGCCGCACGCGTTCAACCAGGGCGAGAGCCTGCCGTTGGATGACGTGATCGAGAAAGCGCTGTCGTTTGAGTGTCCCTTGATCGAAGTCACTGGTGGCGAGCCGCTGTTGCAAGTGGAAGCGTTTCCACTCATGGCGCGGTTAGCAGACGCCGGTGCGACGGTCCTGTTGGAAACCAGCGGCGCACACAACATCGGCCCGGTGGACCCGCGCGTGCACATCATCATGGATCTGAAATGCCCCGACAGCGGTGAGTGCGACAACAATCTGTGGACCAATCTCGAAAAGCTG
>JANNLP010000395.1:0-7266 GCA_031396905.1 Gemmataceae bacterium | reverse complement strand
TTACCAACACCGTCTGCGTCGGAGGCAATCCGAATAAGAACCAGGTCAACTTGCTCACATGGTGTGAGGAAGCGCTCGTCGCTGGCGAAGAAAAGCTCAAGTCCGGTGCCCGCTGCCAGGATGTGTACGATGCCGTGCGCGACTCATTCGAAAAAGTTGGCAAGGCCGATTACTTCCCGCATCACGCCGGCCACGGTATCGGCCTGATGCATCCGGAACCTCCGTACATCGTGCGGCAATCTTCTGAAACGCTACGTGAACACGACGTGGTGACGCTGGAACCCGGCCTGTACATGATCGGCATTGGTGGCCTCCGCATCGAACACAATTATGTCATCACGACGGATGGCTACGAACGAATGAGTCAACACAAGATCGCGTTGGTCGCGGACTGAATCGAGCTATTCGGGTGTCGCAAAGATATCACTTGCCGATTGCGGCGCTACCGGTAAGACTTCAGCTTTCGGTTCAGCGACGGTCTTGAATGTGGGTTTACGAAATACGCTGCTTTCATCTGTCGGGACATCGGGATACGGCAGCATCGTCGGCAAATCACTGGGCTTTCCCAGCGCGACTTCCACAAGCAACCCGCCCGCAAAGTTGATCTTGGCGATCATCTCCACGAGCGCGAATGATCCCTCGGACTGAATCGGACAGCGGTCCAGTACTTCACGTCGCATCAACCGCAATCCACATTCCGGGTCTTGCACTCGCATCCCGAAGCGTATGCGCCGCCGCCACTGTGTGCGCCAGGAGGGGAAACCGTACCATGCTTTCGGTTCGCCGGTGTCGATTCCGAAGATGACTCGGTGGATCCATCGACCAATCCGCGAAACGGCGCCGTGAAATGTTGTGCGAGCTTGGCCCGGGCGCACGCCAAGTGCCATATCGGCTTCGTTGATCGCTTCCAGCACTGCCCGCACATCGCCGGGGCGGTAGGCAAAGTCAGGCACGATGAGCAGTATCAATGGCTGCGTCGCCAATTCCATCCCGGCACGCAACGCCGTGCCAAGTGATTGCTCGACCACCACATGAAACTCAATCGGCCGGTTGAGGCGAGCCAACTGCGCTTCCCACGCGTCGCGGAAGCGGGGCAACCCCGCGAAATCGCGCACTGGCACAATCACGCTGATGCCGGCGTCAGGGGGCAACGGTAGTTTCTGGCCCGGTTCCATGTGCTTCGACGTTGGGTCGGCTCCGCAACAACACCCAGGTCCGCGGGCGCTGCCGTTCCGTTCGGTCTTCGAGACGTTCGACTTCCTGCAATGTACCGTTGCGCAATTGCTCCGGCCAATGCCCAACTTCATCACACGGCATCAATACGTAAACCTGTTTCGATTGCGCCACCCAGATATCGAGATTCTCCCACTCCCGCACCGTGGCAATCGGCTTGCCCAGCCACCACGCCAATAGGTGGTCCTCCACACGAAAGAAGACGATCTGTTGACCTGGTGACACATGTTGCCGCACCAGCGCTGTTGCCGACCGCTTTTCATGCGTTGCATCCTCGTTGGGCACAACAATAAACTGATACGCCACATTGGCGGCCAACGTGATGCCGATCACAATCGCATGATAGTGCCGCAGTTTTGTTTGTTCCGCCCAGCATCCGATGAGAATCGCCGCAGCAGGGTAGGCAGGCAACAAGTAGTCCGCGCGCTTGAATTGCGACAGGCTCAGCAGGCCTACAATGACTGCCAGCCCGGTCAAACCCAATCGCATCTCCGTGTCATCGCGCCAGCGCTGAATTGCCGCCCAAAGCGCCATCGGCAACGCCAGCGACCACGGCAATCCATCAATCAACCCGCGCAGCGGATAAAACCAAATGGGATGCGTCGCCAGGTCCGACGCCAAACCCGCCGCCCGCTGCAAATTGTGGTGCCAGAAAAACTCGCGCCAAAACGCCCAATCGGTTTCCGGGCCGACCGCAATGAACCATGGCAAACCCAAAACCACCGCGATCACTGCCGTTAGCGACGCTTCGAAGTAGCGTAAGCGACTCGCCACAATGACAACCATCGCCATCACCACACCAATCGGCCCCTTCAACATCATCGCCATTGCCAAGCAGATGCCGGCAAGCCATGGCTGTGCTTCCATCGCCAACAGGATGGCCAGCGTCATCGCACACGTCAACGGCACGTCAATTCGCCCGGTTCGTGAGATCGATACGAAGTGATGTGTCGTTGCCAGCGTCAGTCCGGCGATCCAAGCCGCACGCGGCCTACCGCGCATCAACAGGAACACCATCACTGCGGCGACAGTCAACCAACCCGCGATGGCCGCCGGTAAGCGCACGGCAACCTCATCCACTTGGCCCCCGCGCAACGAAGCGACGCCAGCCACCAGCCAATAATAGAGCGGCGGCTTCTGGTACTCCGGCGTGCCGTCAACCAGTCGCAACAAACCCCAATGTTGAGTGTCCAAGAAATATTGAGCATCCTGCGCCGCCCGTGCCTCATGGCTGGCCCAAAGATCGTGGTTGCCAAGCTGCACAAAGAACAAACACGCCGCACAAACGAGTACCAAAAAAATGGGTAGGTGCGTGGTGGGTCTCGCAGACTCGACCCACCCTACAAAACGATTTCGTAGGGTGGGTCGAGCGTGCGAGACCCAACGGAGCAATCGATTGCAATGTTTGATTGCGATTGCGCCGATCACCCGCGGCCACATGGCGGGCAACATGGTCTACGCCACCTTGCGCTGAAAATGAGCTTCATGTAATCGCTGATACACGCCGCAGGTGTTGAGCAACTCGCCGTGTGACCCCACGGCAATTACCCGGCCGCGATCCATGACGACGATGCGGTCCGCGAATTCCAGCGTGTTTAATCGATGCGTAATCACAAACGAAGTCCGGCCGCGCAAAAACGCTTTCAACGCCTGATGGATCAACGCCTCGCTCTCGGCGTCGCATTGGCTGGTGAACTCATCGAGAATCAAGATGCCAGGGTCGCGAAGAATGGCTCGTGCCAACGACAATCGCTGACGTTGCCCACCCGACATTTTTGCCCCACCTTCGCCGATGCGCGTGTCGTAACCCTGAGGCATCCGTTCGATGAACTCGGCGGCAAAGGCCTGTTTGGCGACACGTTCCACTTCCGCGCGCTTAACATGCGGTTTTCCGTAGGCGATGTTGGCGTGGACCGTGTCGTCGAACAATACTGTATCCTGACTTACCAGACCAATCTGGCGACGCAGATCACGCAATCGTGCCTTCCGTATGTCGATGCCATCGATGAAAATCGAACCGTAATCGGGGTCATGGAATCTCGGCAACATGCCCAGCAGCGTCGTCTTGCCGCAACCGTTCTTGCCGACCAGTGCAATGGTCTCGCCGTGCCGAATCTCCAGGCTCACATTCGCGAGTGTCGGTCGGCCTGGCTCGTATGCGAAACACACGTCGCGGAACTCAATGGATTCGGCATGACGGATCAACCGCAATCCCTGAGTGTTGGCCGTGACCCGGGGCTGTCGATCCATGGCGGCAAAGATGCGTTCGGCGCTGGCACCGCCTGCTTGAATCTTCGTAAAAACACTCGATAACTTCCGCACCGGGTCGGCAATCGCTGCCAACATCGCATACAGTTGCAGCAGCATCGCCATATCCATCGGATAATCGGTCATGCGCATGCCGAAAAGATGCGTCTCTTTTGCCAAAACAAGAAAGGCCCCGGCAATGAGTGCCACGGATACGGCGACCACACCGAGCAGTTCAATGATCGGGCCTGTGAGTGCATCCAGGTAAATCACCCGCATCGCCTTGCGATAGTAATCGTGTGTCGCATTCCGAAACCGTAGCCGTTCATGGCCCTCCGTTTGAAACGCTTTCACGACCTTAATGCCAGTAATCGTCTCCTGCAAAATCTTGTAAATGCTGGACATGCGTTCGAGAAGACGCCGGCTCGCGCGTTTCATCAGTCGACCAATACGGCTCAGCACGGCTGCCGCCATGGGGACCAACACAAGAAACAATAGCGTCAATTGCCACGAAATCATGCAAGCGGCCGCGATACACGCCAACATCTTGAGCGGTTCGCCGATGACCCGGCCAAAGAGCGTTTTTAGGCTGAGACCGACCGCTTCCATATCGTTGGTAAACCGCGTCATCAACTCGGCAGAGCCAGGTTCGCCAAATTGATCAACATCCAAGTGGACGACACTGCGATAAAAAGTATTGCGAAGGTCGAAGAGTGAAAGATTGACGACGCTGCCGACCAGCGTCTCATGCCAAAACTCGAATACTCCACGAATGGCGACGCCGACGACGAGGATGACAAAAATCCAAAGAAGCGCCCGAAAATGGTCAGTGGGAATGAACCGCTCGAAAAAACACTTGCCGGCCTGAAACCAATAGATGTTGCTGCTCAGCCGCGACAATTTGCTTTCGATCTGCGAGATGGCGCCCGCGACTTTGCGCTCTTGCTTGTCCCGTTCGCGGCTGTCCTGCATCGCCGCCACACGCAATAACTCGGCCCGCTTCTTGGCGAGCTCTAGGCTCTCTTCGTCGTAATCTTTTTGATACTTATCGACGCTCTCGTCGATTTGATCGACCCACGTTTGATTCGGTTTACTCAACAGGCTCAGCACCGGCAGGATGATGCTGAGATTCAAACTCCACAAGATTGCCGCGACAATCGCGCACGCGACCGACGAGGCCAGCCGCCAGCGATACGGCCACGCGAATCGGAGACTCTGCAGAAAGTTGCGCATCCATGCCTCGGCGCGAAATCCCCGCGCGGTCCCGGGCGGGGTGCCTAGTTGTAATCGATTTCCCGATTCTTGAGCAAGCCGGGTTCAAACGATACATTGTGGCAAGGAAGCCCACTTATCACCTGGATTGCCGATGGATGCCACCGCATTGCCCGATTACGAGAAGCTCGGCGTTTTCTATCTCGGTCGCAAATATGACCTGAAAGCCAAGAAACCGCTCGACGATCTGCTCTTGTTTCCATCGAAGAACCTTGTGACGCACGGCCTCGTCGTCGGCATGACCGGCAGCGGCAAGACCGGCTTATGCTTCGACCTGATCGAAGAAGCGGCCATCGACAACATCCCGTCCATCATCATTGATCCAAAAGGCGACCTGAGCAATCTCCTGCTGACGTTTCCAGAATTGAAACCCGAAGACTTCAAACCGTGGGTCAATCAGGAGGACGCGACCAAAGCCGGCATGACGCTGGACGAATTTGCGGCTCAACAAGCGGCGATGTGGAAGAAAGGCCTGGCCGATTGGAAGCAGGACCCGAGTCGCATTCAGCGACTGCGTGACGCCGCGGACTTTGTCGTATACACGCCCGGCAGTGCCGCCGGCGTTCAAGTCTCTGTAATGAAGTCGTTTGATCGCCCGCCCATTGAGATCATGGAAGACGGCGAGCTGCTGCGCGAACGCCTAGGCACCACGGTGGCGGGCTTGTTGCAACTCGTAGGTATCGACGCCGATCCCGTGAAGAGCCGCGAGACCGTGTTTCTCGCCAACATCCTGCAAAATGCGTGGGCCAAAGGCCGTGACCTCGATCTTCCCGGCCTCATCGCTGAAGTACAGAATCCTGCGCTCACGAAAGTCGGCGTGTTGGACGTCGAGACATTCTTCCCGTCCAAGCAGCGCTTCGAGTTAGCCATGCAGTTGAACAACTTGCTGGCCTCGCCGAATTTCAAAGCATGGCTCGAAGGCGAGCCACTCGACATCGGCAAGTTTCTGCACACGTCCACGGGCAAACCACGTGTCGCCATCTTCAGCATCGCCCATCTTGGTGACGCCGAGCGCATGTTTTTCGTCACCATGTTGCTCAATCAGATGCTGGCATGGATGCGGGCACAGTCCGGCACATCCAGCCTGCGGGCCTTGCTCTACATGGACGAGATCTTCGGCTACTTTCCGCCCGTGAAGAATCCGCCATCGAAGCAGCCGTTGCTAACGCTGCTCAAACAGGCACGCGCCTTCGGACTCGGCGTCGTGCTGGCGACACAGAACCCTGTGGACCTCGACTACAAGGGCCTTTCCAATATTGGGACGTGGTTCATCGGCCGACTACAGACCGACCGCGACAAGATGCGCATCCTCGATGGTCTTGAAGGTGCGGCCTCCGATCAGGGCGGCAAGTTCGACCGTGGCGCGATGGAGCGCACCCTTGCGGCTCTCGGCAATCGCGTCTTCCTACTGCACAGCGTGCATGAAGACCAACAAGAGTTAATGCAATCGCGCTGGGCCATGTGTTACCTGCGCGGTCCCATGTCGCGCTCGCAGATCAAGTCGATCATGGCCGATAGGAAAGCTGCGATGGCCACGACTGCACCAGCCGAGTCGAAGGCGGTGACGAAATCACCCGCCAAGTCCGCCTCAACTCGGCCCGTCTTGCCGCCGGATGTGCCGCAACTCTTCGCGGCTGTCAATGGTGGGACCGACGATATTCTGTATCAAGCGCGATTGCTTGGCGTAGCTCAGGTGCGTTTTAGCGACAAGAAGCTGAAGATCGATGAAAACCAGGACCTCGCGGTGGTCGTCGAAATTACCGAAGACGCCGTCGCAGTGAATTGGGACGACGCCCGCGATATTGAGCTGTCGCTGGACAATCTGAGCAAGGACGCGCCCGAAGGTTCATTCGCCGAGTGTGCCCCGCCGGCCGGGCAGGTGAAGAACTACTCCAAGTGGAGCAAAGAGTTCGCCGCCTGGCTCTACGGCAACAAGCGGCTCACCCTGTTCCAGTACGCCAACGACGACGTCGATGAAACCTCCCGGCCCGATGAGGATGAACGCGCATTTCGTATTCGCATTCAACAGACATTGCGCGAAGCCCGCGACGTCGCCGTGGACGAACTGAAAGAAAAGTACGCCAGAAAGTTCGCGACTCAGGAGGAAGCCGTGCGCAAGTGCGAGCAAAGGGTGCAAGCCAAAGCCGCGACTGCGTCCTCATCGAAAATGAGTTCGGTCATCTCATTCGGCTCAACTATTCTCGGCTCCATCTTCGGCGGCAAGAAGATGATCACAGCCGGCAACATCAGCAAGGCTGCCACTGCGGCCAAGAGCGTTGGCCGCACCATGCAAACCAGTGAAAACGTCGCCATGGCCGAGCAGGATCTGCAAAAAGCCCTGGCCGTTGATGGCAATGTCGAGGGGATTGTCGGTCCGCAGCAGGTTGCCCTGGGTATGAACCTTTTCGTTGGCCACCATCCGCGCCCCGGTGCCGAGCTGCAGGCCGCTCGGCAATTGCGTCTGCTGCGAGGATTGCGCTCCCGGTTGGCGCAGGGTCTGGTAGAGCAGATCCT
>JANNLP010000347.1:0-2267 GCA_031396905.1 Gemmataceae bacterium | reverse complement strand
TGCTGGCGGGGCAGGTGGTGCTGCTGTTCGACCAGCCGGTGAGTTCGCTGCCGCATGTGCAGGCGGGCAAGCTGCGCGTGCTGGGCATCAGCAGCGGCGCGCGGTTTTCGACGCTGAAAGATATTCCGACAATTGCCGAGCAAGGCATGCCGGGATTCGAAGCGATTTCGTGGGCGGGTATCTGCGCACCGGGCGGCACGCCGAAGCCGATTGTAGATCGCGTTTACAGCGAAGTCGCCAAAGTGTTGAAGGTGCCGGAACTGCGCGAGCGCTTGCTGCGCGACGGCATCGAGCCCATCGGCAGCACGCCGGAACAATACGCCGAACATATCAAGAAAGAAGCGGTGAAGTGGAGCAAGGTGGTGAAGGACAGTGGCGCGCGGGTAGACTAAAAGAATGAAATACTAAGAGTGCCTAACATAATGAAACCCATGCGGCGCTGGCACGATTTTGGCTCAGGGCGCGAAGCGCGGCGCAGCGCATATCGAGAATATTCGCAAGCTGCGCGACAAAGCCCTGGGGCAAAACTCGCGCCAGCCCTCCGGGTTGTGCCCAAAATCGGCGCTGGCTTTGTCGGACTCGTCGCTCGTATTCGCGATATGAGATTCCTCGTCCTTCGCGCCACCACCGATTTTGGACACAACGACACATGGGTTTAATTATGTTAGGCACTCTAAATATATGTTTTTAAAAAATAAAATTAATGTATTGTTTGTGTGCATGGGCAACATCTGTCGTTCGCCCACGGCCGAAGGCGTGTCGGGGGCGACCACCCGCACGGTCGTGACATCTTCTCTCGCCATACTCGGGCTCGATTTCGTGCTCACCGCTTTCATGTTCAAGGGGGGGTTTTAAAGCATGAACAGGACAATGCTTGATCTGTGGGCAGGCTTCTTCGTGGTCGCCGGCATCGTGGTGTTGGCGGGGTTCTCTCTGATGGTCAGCAACGCCAGCCTCGCCCTTGGCCGCAACGGAGTCGGCGATACCTTGGACGAGGGCAACGAAGCTCTCGGACTTGGCGACGAAGTCGGTTTCACATTTGATCTGGGCGATCGCTGTGGCGGTGCCGCTTCGGCCGATGGCGATGGCGCCCTGGCTGTTCTCCCGGTCGGCACGCTCGGACGACTTTGCCAGACCCTGCTCGCGCAGCGTCTTGAGGGCGGCCTGCACATCGCCCTGCGCGGCCTCGAGGGCGCGCTTGGCCTCCATCATGCCGACACCGGCGAGTTGACGAAGCGATTGGATGTCTTTCGGACTGATTGCTGACATAGCTGTTCCCTGAAGTGTGCGGAGAGTGGTTTGAGACGCGGCCGACTAGACCGAAGCTTCGCCGTCGGCGGCGGCCGGCACGTCGTCGGATAGCGGACCCTCATCGGCCTTGGCCTTGGCCGCGAGCAGCTTGGCTTCGCGGGCCTGCTGGGCGATCGCCGCCTGTCGGCGGGCTTCGTTCTGGGCCTCGGAACGGCGGGCTTCGGCTTCCGGGTCGAAGACCTCGAGAACGGGCACGGTGGAACGGCCGCCGTTGCGACGCGCATTGATGAAGCGACCTTCTTCGACGGCGTCGGCGATGATGCGGCACATCAGGTTCGACGCCCGGATCGCGTCGTCGTTGCCGGGGATCACGAAATCAATCACGTCGGGGTCACAGTTGGTGTCCACGACGGCAATGACTGGCATCTTCAGCTTGTTTGCCTCGGTGACGGCGATGTGCTCCTTCTTCGTGTCGAGCACGAAAATTGCGTCGGGCAGCTTGGCCATGCCCCGGATACCGCCCAGGTTGCGCTGGAGCTTCTCGAGCTCTCGGCTCTTGATGAGGGCTTCCTTCTTCGGCATGTTGGCGAAGTCACCCGCGGCCTGCTGACGCTCGTAGTCCTGCATCTTCTTGACTCGCGTGCTGATCGTGCTGAAGTTCGTGAGCATGCCACCGAGCCAGCGCTCATTGATGTAGGGCATCCCGCAGCGAGCGGCATAGGTAGCGATGGGGTCCTGGGCCTGCTTTTTGGTGCCGACAAAGAGCACCGAGCCTCCGCCGGCGACCAGGTCGCGGATGAAGGTGTAGGCGGTCTCGACCCGCGTGAGGGTCTGATTGAGATCAATGATGTAGATGTCGTTGCGCGCCGAGTGAATGAATCGCTTCATCTTCGGGTTCCAACGACGGGTTTGGTGGCGATGGTGAAGGAAACGCCCTTCAATCCTTCCTGGCCACCCGGGTAGCGCTTGACCACGCTCGAAAAGCTAATCAACCAGCGCCTCCACGAATTCGCGCG
>JANNLP010000345.1:0-3441 GCA_031396905.1 Gemmataceae bacterium | reverse complement strand
GCAGGAACTGAAGATTTCGGATCCTGCGAGATTCGTTGGCGATACCACTTCCGTGAGCGTGTTCAGTCCTGGCCGAACCGTGGGCATGCAAGTGTTCGCCGGATCGTTGTATGCGGCGACCAGTCACAGTGGATTGCAGCGCAACACCAAAGGTGGGGCGGCCGATGGATGGGAACGGCTGTCCGTCAACATGCCGGGGTTAAACCCCAATTCGATTTTCACGGACGTGGTCATCACGGCCGGCAGCAATCCGACGATTTATGCCGCCGCCGTGTCCGACTTCAAGACCGTGGCCGGCACCAACTTCAAGGCCGGCACTGGCAAGGTGTATCGCGGCACGTTTGATGACACCAACATCACGTGGACGCTGGCGACGCAGTTGACCGATGTTGCGGTTGTTGAACTGGCAACGCGGCCGACGAATCCGGATGTCGTCACCATTGACGACACAGTGTACGTCGGTGGGGCCGGTCCACAGGCCGGGTTGAACCGCTTTCATGTCACCACTTTGCGTGCGACATTCGACGCGGGCAAGAATTGGACGGACCTGCAACGGCCATCCACGAATGAAATCGGTTTCACTCCGGCACCCGACTTAAATCCCGGCGGTCAGGCACATTTGCATTTCTCCCTGGCCGTGGACCCGATCAATCCCAACGTTATTTATCTCGGCGGCGACCGCCAGCCAAGCAGCAATCCCACCGTCAATCAGTCTGGCCTCGGCAACTTCGTCGGGCGCATCTTCCGTGAAACGGTGAACCCGGCGACCAAGTTGGTTACAGAGATGGTGCAGATCGTCGGCAATGCCACGAGCGATGGCAGCGCCCCTCATGCCGACTCGCGGGGCATCACGTTTGTCTGGACGAATAAAACGGCGGGCGGCCCTAGAACCTACGATCTCGTTGAATCTGACGATGGCGGCATCGCCAAATTGACCAACTCGCGCACAACCTCCGAAGCGAACAAGACCGGTAAGTGGTCATCGCTATCCGGCTTCGGCCTGGGCGTCTCCGAGTTTGTCGATATCGCTTTCGACCGGCTATCGCAGACCATCATTGCCGGCGCGCAGGACGTCGGGGTAGTGGAGCAAGGCGCGACAGGGCAATCCGTTTGGAACACTGTGCCAATCACGCTTCCCGGTCCCGGGCAAGCCGGCCGGTTCGCGCAGGGTGACGGCGTCGCTGTGGCCGTCGATCCCGATGCGTTTCTCGACGGGCAGCCGGTATCGATTCATTACTTCGTGTCCAACGATTTGCGCTTCGCCTATCGGACGGCGTATCGGCCCGATGGCACTCAGGTGGATATCGATGGTGGCAAGGACTTCACCAATCTCGCTGTCGATGTATCCGCCAATCACCTGACGTTCTTCCGCATGAACGTCAATGACACCACTCTGAAGGCTGGCTATTCGACCGGCAGCCAGGCTTTGAGCGTCTTGAGCGCCAAGGATCGAATCGAAGGCTTCCACATCACCATCGCGGTGAATCAAACACCTGATGCGACGGCGAAGACCCTGCATGTATTGTTCCCGGCCAACAACGCCAGCAGTCAGCCGCAAGTTCTCACCAGCAAACGAAGTCGGGTCGTATTTGCCCGTGAAGGCATTTACGAGAGCTTCGATGGTGGCATCACTGCCATTGAGTATGTGGATCGCGCGCACACGCCGGCGGGGCGACCGCTCGTCACCGCGCTGGCCTATGGCGGCGGCGGCAATGCCGATGTGATTTATGCCGCTAGGGCCGATGGCCTTGTCAGCGTGCGTGGCGCGTTCGGCGTCGAGTTCACGCCGACGCCATTCCTGCCCGCCACGGAAAAGACCGCCGCGCCGGATGTGACGTCGATCCAGATCGATCCCAACGATTTCAAGACCGCGTACTTGTTAACGGCCAACGGTCGTGTTTTCCGCACGACCACGCTGGGGCAATCATGGACGGAGATTCCGAGCAACTTGTCAGCGCGTGCCAATGCCGAGGCACGAGGATTGGCGTTGATACCGATCCCGGCGGTCGGCGCGACGCCCGCGCGAATGGGCCTCGCGGTTGGCGGGCAAGGCGTGTTCGTCGCGGCGCTGGATCCCGGCGTGGGTGGCACGCTCAATTGGGTGCGCTTCGGCAACGACATGCCGAATGTCACCGTGCGTGATTTGGATTACGACGCCGTCAGTGACACGCTCATTGCCGCAACGGCTGGCCGCGGCGCATGGTTGCTGAACAGCATTACCGACAAGTTGGGCAAGACAATTGGCCAATTGCGCGTACTGACAATCGCGGGAACTGCCAGCAACGACATCATTCAGATCTCCGTCAATTCCAGCAACTCAACGATGATTGATATCTTCGATGGCAGCGCGCTGGTCAAACAGTATCCCATCGACCTATTCGATCACATTGAGATCAACGCCGGACTCGGCAATGATCATCTCATCGTCAACACAACGAACGGCGTTGTTGCGAACAAGATCAATATGCCGGTGGTTTCCGGTGGGATCATCTTCGACGCGGGGGGCGGAAATGACACGGTAACACTTTCGGGTCGTCTGGAAAGCCTCAAAGCCGCGCCGCCTGACGGAGCCGGTGGCGGCGTCATTGCGTTTACCGCCAACGGCAATCGCGGCGAAGTATCTTACGTTGGCGTAGAGACGCTCCGGCCATTGCTCGCCGGGACCAACCTGTTCCAGGTCTTGCGCAATGGCTTGCAGGTCGTCTCCGACAAACTCGGGACGTTGCTGCCCGAGTTCGGTGGTCTGGGTCGATTCGTGCCGTTTGTCGGGAGCTCGCTCCCGGACGTCGTTTCCGGAGCGAGTCCGACACGGCCGACACGAGACCTCACCGGGCCGGAAGCCGAAGCGGCAAGCGGTACCACGTCGTTCATCCGTCGCCTCATCGAAGACGGGATCGGCGGCGTGTCGTTCGCGGAAATCGGACAATCGATCACAACGTTGGATATGTTGCGCGACCGTTTGGATGCGCTTGACGCCATAGCTGGCAACGTAACTTACTCCTACACGCCGCCCCAATCACCCCTCGCGCCGGGGGATATCGGACGTGTGCGCTTCGACATGCAGATTGTGCGCGATCTCGACGGCGAAGCAATCGTGCGCGTCGGCACTAATGGTTCGTCGGTTCGACTCGATGGCACGGCCGATATTGTGGCAAGCGTCGCGCTGCGATTGGCGTTCGGCGTGGACATCGGTGGCTTCTACATCGATGCGGGTGCCAATCCCGATCCCGAGTTGGTCGTTTCCAACATTCGCATCACTAGTATCGACGCCGACGGCCGGTTTGGATTGACGGACGTTGTGGTGTCGAACCCGCGCTTGACCATTGATCCACAAGTCCGGTTGGCGGCCGACCTGCGCGAGCCGGGTGTCGATCCAGTATTCGGTGGAGCGGTCGATGGAATACTGCGTCTCGCCGAGCTGGAGTTCAGCGCGGCCGGACT
>JANNLP010000305.1:0-9798 GCA_031396905.1 Gemmataceae bacterium | reverse complement strand
CAACTGTCACATGTCCCAGAGGGCTTGGGATCTCGCTACCCCTCCATCGAGGTGGGGTGGTTTGGGTCGATTTGCTCGCGCAGATTTCGGTTGGGACACCGACCACGAGTGTCTTGCTGACATTTAGTGAGGCACTGACGGAGTTCGGGTCGCTGAAGGATGGTCGCTACACGCTCACGGTGCTAGGAAATCAAATCACCAACTTCGTCGGCAATCTAGATGGCAACGCCGACGCCATTCCCGGCGATGATTACGTTCTCGTCGGCACGCCCGCCAATGGCTTGTTCCGCCTCTTCGGCGATTCGGATGGCGATGGCGCGGTGGCGGCCAATGACTTTATTCAGATTCGTTTGTCGTTTGCCAGTTCGAATGCGATCTTCGATTTCAATGGTGATGGCTATGTCTCGGCCAATGACTTTTTGCAGTTTCGGATGCGATTCGGGGGCGACGTCTAAGCGGCCGTTCCGCATCCTCGGCGGGCCGCGCCCCCGCTCGCTGCGTACACGGTTCGCCCAGTTTGATTCGAAGAGAGTTAGCGGCATTCGCAAGAATGCCGCTTGATCAGGACGCAGCGAGCGGCCGCATTCTGGCGAATGCGGCTACGGACAAATCATCCCGATGGATCATCGACACCAAACCGGTAGAACGACGGTGACACGACAGTTTAACCATTTGGAGCGACAGCATGAGTAGCACGCCACGGATTCTCGCTTTCGCAGGCAGCACGCGCAAGGAGTCGTTCAACAGGAAAGTGATCGCTGTTGCCGTACAGGGCGCTAAAGCGGCGGGAGCCGAGGTCACGTTTATTGATTTGAAAGAGTTTCCGCTGCCGCTTTACGATGGCGACTTGGAAGCGGAAGCCGGCGTGCCGGAGAATGCGAAGAAACTCAAGGCACTGATGGTCGGGCACGATGGATTCTTGATTGCGTCGCCGGAGTACAACAGTTCGATTACGCCGGTGCTGAAAAATGCCATCGACTGGGTATCCCGGCCTGCACCGAATGAACCATCACTCGTGGCATTCACCGGCAAGACGGCCGTGTTGATGAGCGCGTCGCCGGGAGCGCTCGGCGGGCTGCGCGGACTGGTTCATCTCCGGGCCATCCTCGGCAACATCGGCGTCATCGTTCATCCGAATCAAATTGCCGTGTCGAAAGCGTCGGATGCGTTCAATACCGACGGCAGCTTCAAAGACGCCAAGCAGCAGGCCAGTATCGAGGGACTGGGCAAGACGCTGGCAGAGTTGATTGCCAAGCTCAAGGCGTGACGGCGACCTCGACGACATCGGCTGCTTTCGCCAATTCGATGATCTCGTCGGTGCTTTGCGGATCGACCGCACGGCAACTGTCCGTCAGTCGATTCATAGTGTTGCGCAGGAATATCTGCCAAGCCTCGGCATCACCTTCGGTCGGCGTCAACTTCTGAAACTCGCCACAGAGCAGCACTAGCCGCAAAAAGTGCCGGAAGATCAGGCCTTCCTGTTTGGTCAGGTCGCGGCTGCGGATGTAGTTATTGAAGTCGCCGGCATAGTTGGTCAACAACTCGTTGCCCGCACACACGGGATGCACATGCAAATCAATCGCGCCGGGCACGAGCGCTTCGTAATAGAGGAACAACTTCTCCGCAAGCGTCGGCGGCCGCTCGAATGGCTCGTCGTCGTCTTCCTCTTCCTCGCCTTCGGCCAGCGGTGGCTTCGGCGCAGTAATCAAGCCGCGCTGTAATAATTCGGCGTCCAATCGATCCGTCTCAAGTGGCCCCGGCGGTAACTGGTCGGGAAGCGGCACACGTACATGTTTCAGCAAAGGCTTGGGCAACTCCAACACACTTTCGAGGGCTTGCAACCGCTCCGCATCGCTGGCGATGCCGAGCTGATCAATCAGAAACGAGCCGTACAACGGATGAATCGAGCGAAACGCCAGGAGATTATCGAGCCGTGGCGTGGGCGTCGCCGTGCGAAAAGGACCGGCGGGCGCAACGGGTGAGCTTTCGGGCGCGGCGGCCGCAGGAGCGGGGTCTAATACCACATACCCCGCGTCATGCAGTGTGGTCAACATGGTCGCCAGGTGTTTTTCGCCGGCAATGATGCGTGCTTCATCCAGCAAGCGTTTGCGAATAACAGTGCGGATGCGGTCCACATCCGGCGACAGTTTCAACATGTAAGCCAGCAGCCGCCAGGGCAGCGGGCCTTTGCTGTACAACTTGCCCGGAAGCGCGGTCTTGAGTCGGTCGAATGTGCCTTCAGTCCAATATTGCACGCCCTCGCGGCGGCTCGGTTTCTTGCGCTTCAGCTCTTTTTTCTTCTTCAACATCACCGGATCTTTGCTGTTCTCCGGAATCAGATCGTACTTCTCCTTCCAGCGCAGAATCTTCACATCGTCTTCGTGGGAAATCGCGTACACGTGCCCTTCCGTATCAAATTGCGGGCGACCAGCCCGGCCAAACATCTGATGCGCTGCCGATGGGTCAATCGGTTTTTCCTTGCCGAATGGGCCTTTGACTAATGACGTGACGACGACCGAGCGTGCTGGCAGGTTGATGCCGGCTGCCAATGTCTCGGTACATACGCAAACGCTGAGCAACTTTTTCTCAAACAGCTTTTCGACGATGCGTTTGTACCGCGGCAACAAGCCAGCATGATGCACGCCGACGCCACGATGCAAGATTTGTTTCAACTTGGGGCCGACGCCCTGGCCCCATTCCATGTCGTTGAGGGCATCGTGCAATGGCTTCTTGTCGGCACCCGGCAACAAATCCAGGCCCTTCAACTGCTCGGCCACACTCCAGCATTCATCGCGGTTGAAGCAAAACACCAGGGCCGGCGTCTTGCGTATGGAGGTATCGCCCTTGGCCATGTCCACGAGCAACTCGTTGAGCAACTGGTCCGGCACCCAGTGGTAGACCAAAGGTACCGTCCGATCTTTGCCTTCGACCAACTCCACCTTGCGCTGATGACTATGGTCGAGCCAGCTCACGAACTCAGTGGCATTCCCGACGGTGGCCGACAGCAGCAGCAGGCGAATGTGCTTGGGCAGCATCGAAAGCGATAGTTCCCACACGATGCCGCGCTCCGGATCGGCAAAGGAATGAAACTCATCCATGACCACGGATGAGACCTGGTCGAAATCGAAATGAGCATCGGCATGGCCATCCGTTGCAGCGGGAGAGCCTCTGTGCAGCAGGCGATTGAGGAGGATCTCTGCGACCACAACCAGAACTTTCGCACCTGGATTAACAGAACGGTTGCCCGTGACCAAACCCACATCATCCGCGCGAAAACCCCAGCGCACGGCGGCCGCCTGCATCTCGTGAAACTTCTGCTCCGTCAGCGCGATCAGCGGCGTCGTGTAATAGGCGACAGTGCCGGTGTGCAGTGCTTCGAACAGTGCTGCCTGGGCGATCAACGTCTTGCCTGTGCCCGTCGGGGCGCAGACCATGACGCCCTGCTCAGCCGTGAACCATGCCAACAGCGCTTCTTCCTGCACGGGGTACGGGGGATAGGGCAACTGATCGAGATAACGGCCGGCCAGATCGGAACGATCAAACGTGTTTGCTGCGGACAAGTCAAGAGCCTCAATTAAATTAGATCAATGCGTGGTATCAGACAGAATATCTTCGTGACATTGTAAACGGAAATGAACGTCGGACCAACGATGTCATCACTTCTTGATCGGTACCGGGTCCAACAAGTCCGCCGTGGGCCGATTCAAGTCCACAGTCATCAATTCCTGGTGCGTGGCAGATGCGACGTTGCCTGCTTTATCCGCGGCTCGCACTTGAATGTAAAACTGGAATGGACCCTGATCGGAAATGCTCCAGACGTAGCGGCCACGGGCATCAAGATCGCCGATGATCGGCTCCCAATCGGGGCCATCCTTCGACTTCGACCACAATAGCGACACCGGCCGTTCGAGCAGGTTCTTATCCTTGGCGGTCCACTCAATGGTGACGTTGCGCACGTCCTGAGCCGAGCCGCGAAAGACGTTGAGCTGCAGCTCGGGTTTGGTGACATCGACCTCGACGAGTCGCTTCGGTTGATCGCCGGGGCGCGGGTCGGCATCGCCAATCCCGACGCCGGAGCGCACGATGATTGTGAAGCCGAAGAGGCCTTCGCCCGGTGCGTTGTAGGTGAACTGCTTTGTGACCGGCTCGCCTTCACCGGGCGTGGTGGGCAGATTCAATCCGGGATCATCGGTTGGCCGGGGCACTTTCTGCCAGTTACGGCCCATGTTCCGCGTGACCCACAAGTCCATCACGGGCACGCCTGACACGCCGACGTTGGAGATACGGAACGGAATCGCGATGTTCGTACTGTTGACAAAACTTGTATTTGATCGTTGGGGTATCGGTACAGAATTGTTCGTGCCGGTTCCCGTGTTCGAATCGTTGTAGGTACTTGGGCTGTTGCCCGTGTTGCCGCTGGTGCTGACACCGCCGCCACCGCCGGGCAGCAGCATTAGCGATGTTTCACTCTCGTTGCCCGCTTTATCTGATACTTTAAGACGGACTTCGATCTTGGGTGCCGAGGTCAGTTCCCAATACTGCGTGCCAGTCGCCTTGGCGTCCACGGCCTGCAAGGCCCAGTCACTTTGTCCTGGGACGCGATACTCCAATGTAAAACGGCTCGGATCGAAATGCTCTTCGCGCACATCCCATTCGACGCCGACGACGGCAGGCCGTGTGGGACTAGCGGCTTTCAATTGAATTAGCGGCGGCCGACGATCCACATGGACGATCAACCCGGCTTGCAATCGATCAAGCGCCTGCGGCGTGCCCTGATTGTTGTCATCGACGGAGCGCACGGCAAACCAATAGTTACCATCGTTCGGCACGGTGTAACGAAACTTGTTGCGCTCGCGCTCACCGCTGAATGGCAATTGTGTGGCAAAGGTCCACGACTTGCCCGAATCCGTTGATACATAAAGCTCGACATCACGGACACGAGAGTTGGTGACGCTGCCGTTAAATGGAATCGAAAGTACGGCGGATTTCTGATGATGTTCCACGACGCCGGGCGGCGGCGGCGTTTGAGCCTGGACCACGCCAATGCTCACGCCGACAGCCAACATGCTTCCGCTAAACCAGCGGCGGAGGCAGGATAATACGCGGCGTCGGCTGGGCATCGCGTTCCTTCTCCTCCTTGTCCGCGCGGCATCCCCACCGGCGGCGCGGACGCCCGGCCGGCTGCAATTAGATTCGATCCGGGGAACGGGGTAACTTGAGCGAATAAGGCAACTTTGCCGACAGGATGGTTCAGGTGGGGGTGGATTGCCGAGCAGTCTCGACCGACTCCAAAAACTTGACCGTCACGCCCGGCCCGGCCAACCGGGGTAATAGGTGCTTTGGCAAGTGACAACGGATGACGACATTGTCCTCGACGTACTGTTGACGAAAAATGTCCGCATGGGCGCCGAGCCATGCCTGACCGCGACCATCGGCGGCGGGCATGGTGATCTCCGCCGTCACAAATTGATCGGTGAGCGCTTCGACAACGGCATCACGCAGTTCATCAAGTCCCTTCCCGGTGACCGCGCTGACGGCCACGGCCTTCGGATGATGGTTCATCAGCGCCGACAGCAATGACGGATCGGACACGCGGTCGCATTTGTTTAGCACCAGCAATGATGGCCGGTCACCGCAGCCCAGCTCTTTCAATACGGTCTCGACGGCGTGGATCTGCTCTTCGGCCACGGGGTTCGACGCATCGATCACATGAATAAGCAACCGTGCCTGCCGCGTTTCTTCCAACGTCGCCTTGAACGAAGCCACAAGATGGTGAGGCAAGTCACGGATAAAGCCGACGGTGTCGCTCAACAACACCCGGCCAAAGTCCTTGATTTGCCATTGCCTAGTGCGCGTGTCCAGTGTTGAAAAGAGTTGGTCTTTCGCCAGCACGTCCGCGCCGGTCAGAGCGTTCATCAGCGTGGACTTGCCGGCATTGGTGTAGCCGACCAGCGAAATCGTGTGTTCACCTTTGCGGGCGGCGACTTCGCGCTCACGACGTTTTTGAATGGCCGACAGTTTCGCTTTCAGATCGCGGATGCGCGTAGCGGCCAGCCGGCGGTCCACTTCCAGCTGCGTTTCACCGGGGCCGCGCATGCCGATGCTGGCGGCACCGGCCACCTGCCGCGACAAGTGGCTCCACATTTTGCGCAAGCGCGGCAGCGCGTATTCAAGTTGCGCGAGTTCCACCTGCAGCCGGGCTTCATGGGTCTGTGCCCGCGTGGCAAAGATGTCGAGAATCAATTCGCTGCGATCGAGAACTTTGACTTTGACGGCCTGTTCCAGCCGGCGAATCTGGCCCGGCGACAGATCGTTGTCAAACAACACCACGTCGGCATCGGTGGCCTCAACGAGTTGCTTCAACTCTTCGATCTTTCCCTGACCGATGTAAGTGCCTGGATGGATGCCGTGGCGCTTTTGCAACAGGCTGCCGACGATGGCCGCCCCGGCCGTTGATGCCAACCCGCTCAATTCTTCCAGCGGATCGGTCGTGAGCCACGGCCGCTCCGGCAGCGACACGCTGACCAAAACGGCCCGTTCCTGGCGGATACTGAGTTGCTTGCGTTGTACGTCGAATGTCACTAGCGATGGTCCATTGCGATCAACTCGTTTTGCCTTGCGATTGATCTTTGTTGAAATCAAACTCGGCGTTGTATTCGTCCATGAATGGTGGCGGGTCGTGGGCGCGACGCCGCTTATGCGGCGGTGGCGGCGGCAACCCCTGCTGCTGGCTCGTCCACCAGCGCACCAGATTATACACGGCAAACAATAGCGCGAGCCAACCAGTCCATGGGCCTAAGGCTCCCCGTCCGGGATCTACCGACAGCAAATAGCCTGCCAGGCAAAACCACACGATGACCAAAACGAACCGGGTGGAGTTCATGACTTCGCTCCTCCACCATACGCCCGCCAAAGCACATCGACAGGATGCAGCACTTCCAGGTTCGGCCGGTGTTGCCGCAGATGTTTGGTGATCTGCAGCAAGCAGCCGACGTTGCCCGTCAATACGGCATCGGCACCCGTGGCCAATATTCGCTCAGCTTTGCGTTCGCCGAGCCGGGCCGACATTTCGGGTTGCGTGAGGTTGTAACTGCCGGCCGCCCCGCAACATAGTTCCGATTCACCGAGTGGCACCAACTCCAAACCGGGAATCGCGGCAAGCAGTTGACGTGGTTCGGCGTAGATTTGTTGAGCGTGCCGCAGGTGACACGCATCGTGATATGCCGCTTTCATGCGCACTGGATGCGACGGCTTCACCATGCCCAACCCGATGAGGAACTCGCTGATGTCTTTCACCTTGCCGGCGAATTTGCGCGCCGCGTCCGCGAAGTCGGTCTCGCGGTAAATATGGGCGTAGTCCTTGAGCATCGCGCCGCAGCCAGCCGCATTGGTGATGATCGCGTTAGGCTCGGGGGGGTGGCTGGCGCGCCCGAACCCGAACGCCTCCAGATTGGCACGGACGAAGGCCTCAGCTCGCGACTCATTGACGTTGTGATAATCCAAAGCGCCGCAACATCCCTGCGATCGTGGAATCCAAACTTCACAGCCGTTGTGCTGCAACACTTTGGCAGTTGCATAATTCGTCTGCGGATACACGCCGTCGGCAACGCAGCCGAGGAATAGCGCGACCCGCGCACGGCATTTCCCTTCGGCTGCCAGAATTTCGGGTAGCCGACCATAATGGGGTGCTAGTTCCGGCAGCGTTTCGTGCATGGCCCGCACGGATTCGGGCAGCATCGACACCAATCGCCGCACGGCGGCGCCCAGGCCAATCTTTTGCAACATGCGCAACGGGGCCAGCGCCACACGGCTGCGGCCGCGATACGGGAAGATGCGTTCCATTGCAAAGCGCTGTAGCCACGGCAACGGCTTTGGCGGTAACCGTTTGGCCAATCCTTCGCGGAACGGTTCGAGGATTTGATGGTACTTCACGCCCGATGGACATGCGGTTTCACACGCCCGGCAATTCAGACAAAGATCGAGATGCGTGCGGACGGCTTCATCGACATCGAGCCGGCCATCGGTGACGGCTCGCATCAAGTAGATGCGGCCGCGCGGGCCATCCATTTCCGTGCCCAGTACTTCATACGTGGGGCACGCCGACAGGCACAGGCCGCAGTGAATGCAGTCGAGGAACCGGTCATATTCAACACCATGCCCCGCATTGAGCGGCGGCACGACATCAAGCGTGGTCCGAGTTGTCGGCGCAGCGGCGCTGGTCATTACACCATTCTAGCGGAGCAATGAACATAGCGACACTTAACCTCGGCCACCGCGCGGCGAGCTGGCCGGCAGCCCAAGTTGCTGACGGCGCTGGGCCATGTCTTTGCGATACTGGTCCATCTGTGCGCGAAACTCCGGCGTCGAGTTGTCGAGGCGCTGTTGCCGACGGCGTTCCTTGTCTTCAGGTGTACCACCCCCCGGAGGACCACCCGCGCCGCCGCCAGGACCACCGGGACCACCACCACCGGGCGGCCCTTGTTGCGTCATCTGTTGCGATTGATTGATCTGTTGATCGAGATGCTGCTGTTTTTCCTTTGGCGACATCGCGAAGTAGCCGGCCATCCGCTGCTCAATCCGCTTTTGGAAGTCGCCACGCAGTTGCGTACGCTGCTGCGGCGTGAGCTTATCCATCGCGGCCCGCAACTGCTGGCCTTTTTCGCGGCGTTGCTCGGGTGTCAATGACTGCCCTGCCTCGGCCATCTCGCGCTGCAGCGCTTGCACATGAGCCAACTGCCCGTTTGGCCATAACCACCAAAGGAGGAACAGAAACACTGCGATCATTGCCACCACCCGGCGGCGTGTGATGTGTTCGCTCATTGTCGCACTCCTTTTGGTTCGCCTTGCTTGCGCTTCGGGCTCAGCGCACATGGCCGTCGGCGTATAGAAACACGCGGTCGTTCGCCGTGCCCACCAGATTGTGAACCGGTTCGAAATCGTACGACAGCCAGATTTCGCCGGTGGCCGCACCGTTCCACGCCTTCACAAGTTGATCCTGCGTCTGCCCCGACGGGCCGCGGCTCGGCTGCGGATATTCGTAACTTATTCCCTCGGCATCGAAGTACTTCGGGTCCATTGGGCATTGAAAGAGCTTGGGATCGCGGCCGGCATAGTCGAGCAACGTCGCAGCCAGCGATGGTGTCGTTGGAGTTACGCTCGGCAAGCGTGGGGCCGTCGGATACCGGTCCCGATTCACGTCACGGAACATCTGCAGCGACAGCCCGATTTGCCGCATGTTGTTCTGACACGTCGTCCGATTCGCCGCCGTGCGCACCTTCTGCACGGCTGGCAACAGCAAACCAATCAGCAATGCCATGATGGCTATGACGACCAATAGCTCGACCAACGTAAAGGCACGGCGCTTGGCAGGCATGGTAATATCCTCGGGAGTTGTGAATGAAACCACACACACTCGCAAGGGTTTCGTTGTGAGAACATTTATGCAAGACAATGAGACGAGCGTGAGGCAACGATGATAAACAGCCGACATACAGTCGGCGCGAACTCATTAGTTTTCATTAAAGATGAAAGTGCTTCTACTCCGTCAACTCTCTGCCCAGCCGTGTGCTCTTTGTCTTTGCCGTGTCGATGTTGATGAGTTTGATGCGCAGAGTTTTGCCTTTGGCATCTTCACGGAGCCAGAAGGCGCTGGTGCTGCGTTTGGCGTCGTTGAAATAGCGATGGACTTCGGCTTGAGGCGCGGAGCCAATGATTTGCACGTGGTACTTGACGCCGAGCGGGGAATACACGCGGACGACCAGGCACTCCACTTCCTTGTTTGTCCCGTCGGCCATCGGC
>JANNLP010000223.1:0-1940 GCA_031396905.1 Gemmataceae bacterium | reverse complement strand
GATAGCCGAGCGGGAGGCAAAGGCGGCGAAAACGGCCGCGACTACGGAAAAGAAATGAACTCAGATTGGGTTACGGCACCAAGACTGCGGAATGGAAGGCAAAGCTGGACGCGATGAAGCCCTGACGATTGACAATTGGCGTCGCACGCTTACCGGTGGGGATGTAAGATGACATAAGCAAGGACAGTTTCTCGCGAAGAGGAAATCAAATGCCTGCGGTGCTAAGTCAACAAATTGAGAAGACGCCGGATGTTTGTGGCGGCCGGGCGTGCATTTCCGGCCATCGCATTCGCGTTGCGGACATCGTGGTTTGGCATGAACGGCGCGGATATGCTCCTGACGAGATTCTCGACTTTTTCCCCGGCTTGACACTCAGCGATGTGCATGCTGCGCTCGCCTACTATTTCAACAACCGCGACGAAATCGACAACGACCTCCGCCAGGAAGAAACCGGAGCCATGCGGTTCGCGTCCAACGGTCGATCCAAGCTTCGCGAGAAGCTCGGTGGCTGATGTCATTCGCTACTATGCCGATCAACATTTTCCGCAACCAGTCGTCGAAGGTTTGCGTCGCCGTGGGATCGATGTTCTGACCGCTCAAGACGCCAGTCGGTGCGGGCATTCCGACTCCGACCAATTAGCGTTTGCCACGGCCAATGATCGCGTGATACTGAGTTTCGACACGGATTTTCTCGCGCTTCACCAAGCGGGCATGGCGCACGCCGGCATCGCTTGGTGTCCCGCCACCAAATACAGGATCGGCGAGTTAATCCAAATGCTCGTCTTATTGCACGCCGTCGTCTCGTTCGATGAAATGCGTGAACACGTCGAGCATCTTTGAACACGGTGCGCATCTAGACCGCGGAGTAGAAGGCGAAGTTGGAGGAGATGAAGGCGGCCAAGCCATATCGCGGCTCAGCCACCCGGCGTGTCAAGGATGTGTTGCAAGCGGGTGGCCAGCTTCTGTCAACCTGTGCAAATAAGGACTTAGAATCGTTGCCGTATTTCGGCTATCGAGCAGATTTTCTCGCCATTACAGGGTCAGGAACGGAGCACGGCGCTCGCTGTAATATCAGACCGCACAACAGCTTGCACCGAGCGGTTTCCGTCCGATCCACTCGCTGCCTCTACCGCCATGGGGTGGGTGTGTATGCCGGCAACGGTCGACGTAAGTGGTTTTTCGAGTTCAGGACGATCCTGCCGGCGGCGAACGATCAGCCGCCTCGCCGCCCGACCGCACTATTCGTAACCCATCGTGCATGGAGGAAGCACGCACATTTGAACAACTGGCAGACCAGGCCGATGAACTGCGCACGCGCATCAACCGCTTTCGCACGGCTTTGGGGCGGTTCTTCGTTGCCAAGCAGGAATTGATTGACCTCATGGTCGTGGCGGCCGTGGCACAGGAGCCGATCTTGCTCGTCGGACCGCCGGGCACCGCCAAGAGCGACCTCGTTCTGAAGTTCAAAGATGCACTGGGCATCGCCGAGGAAGACTATTTCGAGTACATGCTCACCCGGTTCACCGAGCCGAGCGAGATCATCGGGGCGATCGACATCAAGGAACTCCGCGAGGGCAAGTACCTGCGGCGGAAGGAGGGCAAACTGCCGACCGCCCGGCTCGTCTTCCTGGACGAAATCTTCAAGTCGAACTCGGCCATCCTGAACATCCTACTGACGATCATCAACGAGAGGAAGTTCTACCAGGAGGGCAAGCCCGAACCGGTGCCGCTGCGGATCATGTTCGCGGCGACCAACGAAATTCCCGAGCAGGGCGAACTCGCGGCGCTCAAGGACCGGTTCGTGCTGAAGGTGCAGAGCCGCAGCGTGCAGGACGAGTACTTCGCCGAACTGATCGACGCGGGGTTGCAGGGCGAGGCCAACAAGGGGCTGAACCAGAAGCCATGGGTCGAAGGGCACGCGACACTCGACGACTTCCTGA
>JANNLP010000177.1:0-6718 GCA_031396905.1 Gemmataceae bacterium | reverse complement strand
ATCTCATCACCATGCAATACCATTTGCACATCCCCGGCCCTGACCCGATGACTAACGCCGATTCGGAGGCCCGGTACAAATACTACACAAAGGCCTATCCCCGCGATCCAGCGGATCGTGAAAAGCCGGGCGTTGGCGGAGTGCCATGCGCGCTGTTCAACGGTAAGCTAGATCCCGACCCGATGCACGGCGGTGGAGGCGGTGAAGACCGGGCACCGGTAAAGCTCAAGCAGTTCCGGGAAATGATTGACCCGGTTCTCGACAATTCAACTGACGGCAAACTCGGTGTTACCGCCAAACGAGTCGGCGATGTCGTTACTGTCACAGCTCAGATCACCGGGCTGGAGGCGAGTTCATCGCGTAAACTACGGTTCGCGCTGGTCGAAGATGCGATCCGCTACCAGGGCGGAAACGGCATCCGCTTCCATCATCACGTTGTGCGTGCGATGCCCGGCGGTGCCGACGGCATGGAACTCGGCAGCCCGAACGAAGCACGGCAAGCGTCAGTGAACTTGACCGAATTGCGCGGCACGTTGACGACCTATCTGGACGATTTCGTCAAGAACAGAGGACCGTTTCCCAAGCCGAACCGGCCGCTGGACTTCAAGAACCTGAAAGCCATCGCCTGGATCCAGGACGACGGCGACGATGATCACCCGGTTCTTCAAGCAACAATGGTGGACGTACGCTGATCAGCAAACGAGCCGCGCGCGAAGTAAGCGGAACGGTAAGATCCACTGACTTCGTGCGCGGCTCTTTGTCATTTACCCTTGGTGGCGGGGTTGCCATACGGCCGGCCCAGGGGATTGGACCACTCGTTGCGAATCTGCCGGAGATTGGGCGGCAATCGGTGCGACTTATCCACGCGCTCCAGCGCTTCGACCATGAGGCCACGCAGGTCTACACCTTCGCGAGTCGGCGGTTGAAATACGTTGCTGAGGTACTTCCCGGAGTTGTTGTCTCCGAATGCGAGCGACAAGGACTTGTGCGCCTTTTCCGTATCGTCGGTGAAGGCGAACAGCATCCCCTTAAACAGGTTATTGAAGAATAACATCCCTAGATCATCGACTCTCATTTCGCCAATGAACTGCTCGGCTTCCGCATAGCGACGCTGATCCAGATACAGCGCAACGACGCCGACGTTGGAGCGGATCGCCGTCTGCACGTTGGTGGGATTAGTCAAGCTGGCCGCATTGGCCTGCCGGGCGGTTTCGAGCATGTACTTCTCGTCGGCATTGACATCGACATACGACTGCGACGAATTATCTCCGGTTGGATGTGGCGGGCTGGTGGTCCAGCGCGCCGCCGCTCCGAGACATGTTGCCAACAAGCCAACGCCCAGCAGTTTCCAATGTTGAGCACGTTGCGTCGTCGGCCAGCTCAGCGATATTGGCGCGGTGGCTCCATTCGATGGTGATGTCGTTCCGGTTCGCGCAAAACTCATCGGCAGTTCAGACAATGTGTGGTCGCCGCTTTGGCCGCGCAGATTGTTCAATACCCGCAGCACTTCGCGGCCGGTTTGCGGCCTTTGCGTCGGGTCTTTCAGCATCATGCGGTCGACGAGTTGGCACAACTCGACCGGGAGGTCGGGCCGCATTTGCGCGACCGGTTTTGGAGTTTCGTTAACATGCTTGAGGGCGACTTCGAACGCATTTTGCCCCGTGAACGGCGGTTCGCCGGTGAGCAGGTGATAGCAGGTCACGCCAAAGGAATAGATGTCAGAACGCGGATCGACGGCCTGCCCCTGCACCTGCTCCGGACTCATGTAGAGCGGCGTGCCCATCGTCATGCCGGTCTTGGTGAGGTTGAGTTGATCGTCGGTCCCGAAGACGCGCGACAGACCAAAGTCGGTCACTTTCACTTCGCCCTTGCGGGTTAGCAAGATGTTTTCCGGCTTGATGTCGCGGTGAACGATGCCGGTCTCGCTGGCCCGCCAGAGTGCCGCCGCGACTTGCCGCATGATGAGCAATGCTCGCGCAAGATCCGGCGCACCTTTCTTGGTGAGATAGTCGCGCAGGTTCATGCCTTCGACATATTCGAGGGCCATGAATTGCATGGACTCGTGCTGGCCAACCGTAAACACTTGCACGATGTTCGGGTGGTTGATCTTGGCCACCGACTCGGCTTCGGTGCGAAAGCGGCTCAGTGCAACCTCATTGGCGGCGAGGTCGCTACGCAGGAACTTCAGCGCGACTTTGCGTTTCAGCGAGATCTGCTCAGCCAGATAAACCTGACCCATGCCGCCCTGGCCGATGCGGCGGACGATGTGAAAATCGCCCACCGTCTGACCGCTGATGTCGTCCGCTGAATTGTTGTTGGCAGTGGCCATGCGGCATCCCGGCCGGGAGCGACGCCGGCATTATTCATGATATGGTAAGCGACGATGCGATTGGTGGCACTAACGAATCAAACGACTACAACCCATCCGTCAATGAGCTGATGGGCAATTCGGAAACGGTGCCATTTTCGTGGGCGGCGAAGAGAGTGCCATCGGCTCGCACGGCGAGATCATCGACGGGAGATAAGAACTGGCGAGAGGCCATCAATTCGCCGGTGCTGGCGTCCCAAACACGAACCTGGGCATCGGCTCCCGCGGCAATCAGGCATTCGCCATCCGGGCTGAAAGCAAGTGCCGTGGCTTGTTGATCTTCGGAGCCTTCCAATTCAAATATCGGTTCGCCGGTGTCCGTGGCATGCAATGCCGCCCAACCATCCGGTGAAGCGAAGGCGAACGCCACGCCCGACGGATTGAATGCCACGCATGTGGCACCCAGTGGGATGGAAACCAATCGCTTCGACTCAGGCACGTTCCATGTGCACACCGCGCCGGTGGAGCCGCTGGTGGAGAGAAAGTCGATGCCGCCGCACAGGAGTTGCTTGCCATCAGGGTGCCAGTCGATGGTCTCGACCGAACAACCTTCAGTGGCTTCGATCACCAACAACGAAGGTTCGAACGTTTCCAAGCTCCAGAGCCAAACCGTACCTTCAATGGTCACCGCGCCTGATAGCGTTTTGCAGTCCGGCGTGAATGCCAGGTATCTCAAAGCCGCTTTCGGTCCATCCAGAGTCTTCAGCGACTTCGTTTGTGCGTCCCAAAGTTGAATCAGTGAATCCGGCGTGGAACCGGCGAGCCAGCGGCCATCGGCGCTGGCGGCGATGTGCAAGTACTCGCCGGGTGGCAGTGGGGACTTTTGATCCTGGCCGCTTGCGCTCCAAACTTGGGTGCCGGCCTCGCCAGCGTTGCTGATGATACTGTCGTTCCACAGAGCAATCGCGTGGCGGCGGTTACCGGTCTGTCCTGCGATCAACTGTCCCGACTGTGGATCGAACACGCGGATCACCCGGTCGGTGCCGCCGACCGCAAGTCGTTGCTTGTCGCCCCGGAAGGCCAGCGCTTTGATTTCATCGGCCAGGCCAGGCAATTTATGCAGCGACTCGGCCGTGACGAGGTTGCCCCAAATGTGAACTGTGGAAGCCGAGTCACTGGTGGCGAGTAACGAGCCGTCGTGGGTAAACACCAGGCCCAACACCTGGTCGTCATGCGTGTTCAACAGAATGCTGGGTTCGCCGGTGTCCACATTCCACACGCGTGCCGTTGCATCCCACCCGACGGAGATGAGCGACTTGCCATGCGGATGCCAGGCCAAGCCCGGAATGCGATCGGTGTGCCCGCGCAAAGTGCGCAGCAGCTTACCGGTTTCGAGATTCCAAATGGTGATGCGGCGATCTTCGCCGGCGCTGGCCAGGAACTTGCCGTCGGCGCTGAAGGCGGTCGCCGAGATGGGAAGGTCATGCTCAAAGAATTCGCCGATCGGTTCTTCGCGCGTGGGATCCCAGACGCGGGTGATGCCATCATCGTGGCCCACCGCGACGAGATTCTTGTTCGGATGGAAGCCAATGGCCGTGATCCAACTCGGCACTTCCATGCACGCGCTCTGCTTGCGCGTCGCCGTGTCCCAGATGAGCAGCTCATCGCTGGCAGCGGCTACGAATCGCGCGTTCGGGCTGAAATACCACGTCGTATCGAGATCAATCAACACGTTTCGCGATTTGGTCCGGCCACGCTCGTCCCACGAGCGCAACACGCCGGGGTCTTCGACAGACCAGAGCGTGCCGGCGGCATCGTAGGCCAGCGCGAGGACATCGCCATCGGTGTGAAAGCGCGCTTCGCCGAGCGTGCGCTCGATGCGCGGATGACTCAAAACGGCAACGGAGGGGGTGACAGCCATGATTGCCCCAATACCACTCGGCCCGAACGGATTGAACGGTTCCAGTTTTCAACTCTAGTATACACAATGGCCCCATGCGGGCCGAAGGGCCAAGTTCCCATCACGCGGATTGTCGCAGGGGTAGCAGCATGGCGGATTCTGCGGGCGAAATGGGCTTTGTCTCATGGCTTCGCGGCCAAATTCCGGCCAAAGCGGGCGTGACCATTGGCCCCGGCGACGACGCGGCGGCCTTGCAATGGCCGGGCAACCGCGAGTTGCTGGTGACGACCGACATGCTTCTTGAAGGCAGTTGCTTCCGCCTGGCCGAAGCCGGGCCGAGACGCGTGGGCCGCAAAGCGATGGCCGTGAACATCAGCGATATTGCCGCGATGGCCGGGATACCTCGGGCAGCCGTGGTCAGCGTCGGCCTGCCGCGACATGGCGGCCGCGCACTGGCGGAAGAACTGTTTCAGGGCATGAAAGCACTGGCCGCTGAGTTCGATGTGGCCATTATCGGCGGCGACACCAATACGTGGACCGGCGAACTCGTGATCTCCGTGACGATGCTCGGTGAAGCGACCGCACGTGGTCCGGTTCGCCGCACTGGCGCTAAGCCCGGTGATTGGCTCTTCGTCACTGGCCCGCTCGGCGGCAGCATCCGCGGCCACCATCTCGACTTCACGCCGCGTGTACATGAAGCGCTGGCACTGCACGAACAAGTTGAATTGCATGCGATGATCGACATCAGCGATGGTCTGGCCCGCGACCTGCACCATATTTGCGAGGAGAGCGGTTGCGGTGCCGTCCTCGTCGCGGATCAGATTCCAATCAGCGAAGCCGCCAGGAGCATGAATGACGCCAAGTCGCCATTAGATCACGCGTTGTCAGACGGCGAGGACTTCGAATTGCTATTGGCGGTGTCGCCACAAGATGGCAAGAAGCTGTCGAATGGCAGTGCGGTTCACATTGGCGAGTGCATTGAAAACGGCGTGTGGCTTAACGTTGACGGCCGCGATAGTCCACTGGCGCCGTTGGGGTATGAACATTCGTTTGACACCTAGCGCGCTGGTGGGTCTCGAGTACTCGACCCACCCTACAATCGAGTCATTTTGTAGGGTGGGTCGAGTATTCGAGACCCACCGATTGAATATCAAATGCACCGGCGCTTGGGTCACACGCCGACATCGTTGACGATGCGCAATCGCATTAACCTATCGCGCAATTCGTGTTCTCGATCGCGGTACGCCGCCTCCGCTTCTTCCATTGTGACTTCGGTAAAACGCACTTCCTGTCCGGGCCGGAGTTGGCCGATGCGGTCGATGTCGGCGGCGATCACCTGAGCGATTTTGGGATAACCGCCGATGGTTTGACCATCGACGCCGAGGATGATGCACTGGCCGTCGTTCACAACCTGCACCGTACCAGGGCACACCGGTTCGCTAACGAGTTCACGATTCGGCAACAAGAGCGGCTTGCCGCTTAGCCGCTGCCCCATGCGATTGCTCAATGGCGATACTTGAAACGTTGCACCGAAGAACTGATCCAACGCGAACCACTCCGCCTGTGGACCGGCAAGGCATCGTAGCCACATGGGCGAAGCATGACTCACCACCGGATTGCCCAGTGATCGGGCGGAAACCTGGCTGGGCCGGCATGTCAGGATATCCTGTCGCTTCAGTGCATCAAACGAAGTACGGCTGCCGAGAACCGACTTCGTCTGAAACCCGCCGGCGACGCAGAGATACCCGCGCATGCCGCTGGCCGAGTCGCCGATGCGTAACAGTGATCCGGCTTTCAGATTGAATGCCGTTTCCGCGTGAATGGGCACGCCGTCAATCCACGCATTGAATGGAGCGCCGAAGATCACGCAGCCATGATCGGCATCGGCTTGCAACTTTGGCCCCGCCAGCGCAAATTCCAGCGCGACGGCATCCGGCTCGTTGCCAACCAGCGCATTGCCTTGAACCAATGCAGCGCGATCGGCGGCACCGCCCAGCGGCACACCCAGTGAACGGTGATGCGGCCGGCCGAAATCCACCAGCAATGAACACGGCCCCGGCTCTAGCACCGTCAGACTCATTCAAGTGACCGGAAGACATGACCGCGGGTCGTCAACACCTGACGCAACGACAGCACAAAACTGACGGCATCCGGGTCGTCGCCGTGAACACAAATGCTGCGCACCCCGTATTGCGTCATCAAGCGTTCAACCTGGTCGGCCGCTTCGTCGGCGTCTTCAATCATGGCATCTGGCTCGTCACGCGGTACCAACGAGCCATCCGCTTTGTATCGCCGGTCGGCAAATCCCTCGCGGATGTACTCCACCAGCCCGGCACCGGCACATTCCATTTCGGAATTGGGCAACCCCATCAGCGGCAGTCGAAAATGATGTGCGACTTTGACCATCAACTTGGCCACGTCGTGATCACGGCAGGCTTGGTTGTACAGTGCGCCATGCGGCTTCAGGTGCGTCACTTCCGCCGAATAGGATTGCGCGAGCGCTATCAACC
>JANNLP010000157.1:0-1795 GCA_031396905.1 Gemmataceae bacterium | reverse complement strand
GATTAAAGGCTCAGGCCACCGCACTTGGCTTCTGCCTCGTCGGCATCGCACAGGCAACCGAAGCCGACCATTTCGATGATTACCAGGCGTGGCTGGACGCGGGTAATCACGGGGCGATGGCCTATTTGGCCGAGCAGGGCGATGCCCGTCGGCATCCGGAGTCAATCCTGGCGGATGTGCGAAGTGTGATTGTCGTCGGCATGGATGACACCATTCCGCGTGCCGATGATCCGGTGCAACATTGGCCGACCCGTGATGGGCCGAACACCGGTAAAGTGGCCCGATTCACTCTAGGGCGCGATTATCATCAAGCCATTTGGCGACGATTGGATCGGCTTAAGGATTGGTTGATAAGTGAGCGACCCGGTGTTCGATGTCGCGGCGTCGCCGACACGGCACCATTGCTGGAGCGCGACTTTGCACGCCGCGCGGGGTTGGGCTGGGTCGGCAAGAACACCATGCTAATCAACAAGCATCGCGGCAGTTACATCATGCTCGGCGCGGTCCTCACCGATGCCGAGTTGACTCCGGACGAACCACACAAAGCAGATCACTGTGGCACGTGTACCGCGTGTCTCACCGCGTGCCCAACCGATGCGTTCCCGGCTCCGGGAGTGCTGGATGCGCGAAAGTGCATTAGTTATCTGAACATTGAAGTGAAAGGGCCGCACACCGCCGAGCAACAGGGAATGATTGGCGATTGGCTCTATGGCTGCGACATTTGCCAGGACGTTTGTCCGTGGAACCGCAAGAGCGTGACCGAAACGACCACCGTCGATGCGCGAGAATTGCTGGCATTGACCAATGCCCAGTACAAGGATCGCTTCCGCAAGACAGTGGTGGACCGTATTCATCGGCGCGGATTAGCACGCAACGCGGCGATTGTGTTGGGGAATGTGGGGGATGCGGATGCGCTGCCGGCGTTGCGGGCCGCGCTGAATGACGACGATGACGATGTGCGAAGCGCGGCGGCGTGGGCGATTGACCAAGTGGAAGGGCGTTTCGCTTAGACATCAACCACGCGGTTTTCGCGGGCAGAATTCGCCAGCGCGTCCAACACCCGTAACGTCGCCACCGCTTGGCGTGCGTCGGGTTTGGGGTCGCGATTCTCCTGCACAGCCATAGCGAATTCATCCAACATACACACGATTTGGCTGGCACATGGGCAGGCGCGATGTTCGACCTTATCGTTCTGTTGCACTTCGTAGCCCGCATTGGCATCCGGCAACCACATTTGCGGAATGGCGATCACACCCTTTGACCCCGTGATTTCCATGTGCTGTCGCAGCGGCAAGGTAAAGCCGCAATCAAACGATGCGGTGCGGTCATCAGCGAACCAGAGAATCGCGGTCATGGCCACGTCCACGCCATGTTCAAACTGAGCCGTGGCGAAGACACGCACTGGCTCTACGCCGTATGCCCAGCGAATGCCATAGACGGGGTAGCATCCGACATCAAGAAGGCCGCCTCCGCCGGCCTCGGGTTTCAAACGAATATTCGCCGAGTCCATCGGCAATTGAAATGTGAATGTCGAGTGGACATGTTGAACCCTTCCAATGGTGCCCGCGTCAAGCAATCGACGCAGCTCGGCCGTGCGCGGATGATGCGGCCACATGAAGCCGTCCATGAGTTTCACGCCGCGCTGGGCACAATGTTCAACCAATGCCGCCGCCGTGCTCGCTGATGGCGTCAGCGGCTTCTCGCACAAAACATGTTTGCCATGATCCGCGGCTTTGCGCGTCCATTCCTCGTGTAAGTGATTTGGCAAAGGTATGTAAACCGCATCAATTCCTGA